>NZ_JBFTZW010000058.1:0-19287 GCF_056406555.1 Arthrobacter sp. P1_B4 | reverse complement strand
CCTTCTGGAGCGACTACATGGATGCGTACCAGGAGGCGTTCGAGAAGACGGCCACTGACATCGCGCCCTGGTACGTCGTGCCGGCCAACAAGAAGTGGTACGCCCGCATCGCTGTCCAGCAGCTGATGCTGGACGCCCTGGAAGGGCTGAAGCTGCAGTGGCCGGATCCGGAGTTCGACGTCGATATGGAACGGGATCTGGTCGAGCGCTCCTAGTACGGAGGGAACCGGCGCGCCGCGGCGTGCCGGTTCCTAGTTCTTGTCCGCGGCCTGGTCCCGGGCGGCGGCGAGACGCTTGCGGGCGCCTTCCAGCCACTGTTCGCAGCGCTTGGCCAGTGCCTCGCCGCGCTCCCACAGCGCGAGCGATTCCTCCAGGCTGGCGCCGCCGGCCTCCAGCTTGCCCACCACTGCGACCAGCTGCTCGCGGGCGTCCTCGTAGCTGAGGGCCTCGACGTCGGCGTTCGGGCTGGATTCTACTGCCATGTGGGTGCTCCTTGGTTGTCGCGGTTTGTGCCGCGGTGATGCTGTCTGTGGTGCTGACCGTGGTGCCTGTTTGGGGCGCTGACGGGTGGCCGTGTTGGCGCTGACGGGTGGCCGTGTGGCCACGACCGTCCGCCTGGGTTATTCCTCGGCCGGTTCCTGGCCGCCGGTGGATTGGGCGGTGAACCGGCCGCCGGCCACCCGAACCGTGAGGTCCGTGCCGGCGGGCGCCTGGGACGGATGGCGCACAACGTCCCGGTGCGCTGCGGGGGCGTTCCCGGCGCCGGCGAGCTGGACCACTGCGTAGCCGCGATCCAGTGTCTTTTGCGGCGAGAGTGCACGCACCTGCGCCTTGAGGTGGACCAGTTGGTCCGCTGCCCGCACGACGGCGGCGCTGATCGCCGAGTGCGAGCGGATCTTGAGCCGTTCGACGTCCTCGTGGCGCTGGCTGATCATGACGTCGGGGGAGAGCAGCACGGGGCGCGAACGCAGGGAGGCCAGCCGGTCGCCCTCGCGTTCAACGAGCCGGGTGACTCCGCGACGGAGCTGGTCCTGTGCCTGCCGGACCCTGACAAGCTCCTCGGCGACGTCGGGAACTATCCTCTTCGCGGCGTCGGTGGGCGTTGATGCCCTGAGGTCTGCGACGTCATCGAGGATGGGCCGGTCCGCTTCGTGCCCGATCGCGCTCACCACAGGGGTGGACGCGTCAGCGACGGCCCGGATGAGCTCCTCGCTGCTGAACGGCAACAGGTCCTCGAGGGCGCCCCCGCCGCGGGCGATGACGATGACGTCGACCACGGGGTGGGCGTCGAGTTCCCGCAAGGCCGCGATCATCTGGGCTACGGCGGTGTTCCCCTGGACCGCTACTTCGCGGATCTCGAATTCGACGGCCGGCCAGCGCAGGGCGGCATTGCGCAGCACATCCTTCTTGGCGTCAGAGTCGCGGCCGGTGATCAGGCCGATCCGGTGCGGGAGCAGGGGAAGCCGCTTTTTGCGGGAATCGGCAAAGAGTCCTTCGGCGGCGAGGGCCTGGCGCAGCCGCTCGATCCTGGCCAGGAGGTCGCCGAGGCCCACGGGCCGGATGTCCTTCACGGACATGTTCAGCCGGCCCGTCTTGAGCCAAAATTCTGCCTTGATCAGGGCTACAACCCGGGAACCGCGTTCGAGCGGGGCGGCCTGGCGGTCCAGCACTGTGGTCCAGACCGATGCCGGCAGCGAGATTTCGGCGTCGATGTCCCGCAGTGTCAGGTAGGCGTTGCTGCCACGCCGGTTGAGCTCGATTACCTGCCCCTCAACCCACGCCGAGGGCGCGCGGTCGATATGCATCTTGAGCTTCTGGGACAGCAACTGCAGCGGCCAGGGGTTGTCCGGACTGGTTTCGGCCGCGGTGGCCGGTAGCGTGGTTGCTGCCGCCGCGTCCTCAGGCATGCGTGGGCTCCATGGCCGGAAGTGCCTGGTGGAGTGCCTTGTGCATATGTGTGCGTTCCTTTGCTGCGTGCCGGTTACTGCATGTCCTTACACCGGGACTGCCGGCGGCCCGCTTCCCGGCGGGTGGGCCGGCCGGCAGCCGGAAGTTGTCTCTGTCAACTCTATCCATAGCTCTACCACCGGGGTCCGACTTTATGGCCGCGCCCGGCCCCGCCCTAGGATGGGAGGGATGCCATCAACCTCCTAGGAATCCCTTGCGCACTTTTGTCTCTGCCGTCGCCGTCCTCATCGGGCTCCTGATGGCAGCCGTCGCCGTTCCAGCCATGTGGGTGGACCAGAACATCGTCCAGGAAGAGGGCTTCGTCGCCCTGACCGCGCCGCTGGGCAAGGACCCGGCGTTCCAGCAGCGGCTGGCCGCGGCCGCCGTCGACGGACTGGCCGCCAGCGCCGGCATTCCCGAAGCCTTCACGGAGCTGGCCCGGCCGGTCCTGGACAGCGCGGCGCGCTCGCTGACGGGACTGCCCGGCTACCCCGACGCCTGGGCTGAAACCCTGCGCAGGAGCCACCGCCTCACGTTCGCGGACCCCAGCACGCTGCCGCCGGAGGTTGACGGCACGTCCGCGCTCACCCTGGATGTCGCGCCGCTTGCCGGGCTGGTGGCCAAGCAGGTCACTGCGGCGACCACCCTTCCGCTGGAGGCGCCCGGCCAGGTGCTGATCCATATCGGGCAGTCCGACCAGCGCCAGATGATCGAACGCGTTACCGTCTACGCCCCGATGGGCTACGCCGTTGCCGTCGGCTCGGCCATCGCCTTCATTCTGGCGTTCGTTGCGGCCCGACGCCGGTGGACCGTGCTGGTCGGGATGGGCGTTGGAACGCTGGTGCTCGCGGGGGTGTGGAAGCTGGCCAGCGATGCCGCCGGCGCCGCGGTTGCCGGGACCTCGAGCGGCAACGATGTGGCGGAGCTGTTCAAGAACGAGTTCGTCGCGGCGTGCTCTGCCAGCTTCGGCCAGTGGATCGTCGCTGCTGCCGTCGCGGGAGCGGCACTGGTAGCCACGGGAGTGGCTGTCCGGGTCGCCGGCGGGCGCAAACGGGGCAGGATTGAACACCGGTAGCATGGGAGCATGACCACCACCGCTGTCTCCGTTCCGATGCCATCCGTTCCGCGCAGGCGGCGTTCACCGGAAGACGTCCTGGCCGCGGCCCCGGTCGCCGGTCCCAAAAAGGTCCTTCTGGCAGCCCCGCGCGGCTACTGTGCCGGCGTGGACCGTGCAGTCATCGCGGTGGAAAAGGCCCTGGAACACTACGGCCCGCCGGTCTACGTCCGTAAGCAGATCGTGCACAACGTCCATGTGGTCAGCTCACTGGAGGAAAAGGGCGCCATCTTCGTCGATGAAACCGACGAGGTCCCGGAAGGCGCCCTCGTGATCTTTTCCGCGCACGGAGTCTCGCCCGCCGTCGTCCAGTCCGCCGAGGACCGCGGCCTGCGCACCATTGACGCGACCTGCCCGCTGGTCACCAAGGTGCACCGCGAAGCCGTCCGGTTCGCCAAGGATGACTTCGACATCCTGCTGATCGGCCACGACGGCCATGAGGAAGTCGAAGGCACCGCCGGCGAGGCCCCCGAACACATCCAGATCATCAACGGCCCGCACGAGGTCGACAAGGTCACGGTCCGCGACCCGGAAAAGGTCATCTGGCTCTCGCAGACCACCCTCAGCGTGGACGAAACCATGGAGACCGTACGCCTGCTCAAGCAGCGGTTCCCCACCCTGCAGGACCCGCCCAGCGACGACATCTGCTACGCCACCACCAACCGCCAGGTGGCCATCAAGAAGATTTCGCCCCAGGCGGATCTGGTGATCGTGGTGGGCTCCGCCAACTCCTCAAACTCCGTCCGCCTCGTGGAGGTGGCACTGGAATACGGCGCCAAGGCCTCCTACCGGGTCGACTTCGCCAATGAGGTTGACGAGACGTGGTTCGAGGGCGTCGCCACGGTGGGCGTGACGTCGGGGGCCTCCGTCCCGGAAGTCCTCGTCAAGGACGTGCTGCGGCTCCTCGCCGACTACGGCTACGGATCGGTCGAGGAAGTCGTCACGGCCGAGGAAGACCTCCTGTTCTCCCTGCCGAAGGAGCTCCGGGCCACCCTGAAGCAGGCCGGCGACGTCACCCGCGCCCTCGGGGGCCGCGGCACCCGCCCCGAACAGTCCTAGGCCCCGAACAGTCCAAAGCACTGGACAGTGCTGGGCACCGAACAGTGCTGGGCACCGAACAGTCCTTGGTACTGGACAGTCCTTGGGCGCTGAGACCCAGGCGCAGTGCACCTAGGCCGCGGACTCTTCTGACTCGTCACGGGACTGAAGTTCCGGGGCTGCGACTGCCCGCGGTGTGACTTCGACGGCGGGGGGAGTGGCCAGTCCGGCGGTTTCCAGGGCGTTGAGTTTCCTCGCGGTGGGCAGGACGCGGGCCTCAAGGGTCCCGACCATGGAGTTGTACCGCTCAACCGAGGTCTTCAGCGAGGACCCCAGCTTGGTGACGTTCTCGCCGAGCGTGCCCATCCGGTCGTAGAGCTGCCGGGCGAGCTCGAAGAGTTCCCGGGCGCTGTCCGTCAACACGTCCTGCCGCCACGTGAACGCCACCGACTTCAGCACCGCCAGCAGGGTCCCGGGGGAGGCCAGGACGACGTTCTTGGCCAGTGCGTAGTCCAGCAGGGCCGGGTCGGCTGTGAGGGCGGCGGCCAGGATCGATTCCGCCGGCAGGAAGCAGACCACCAGTTCCGGAGAGTTGCCTGGGATGTCCCAGTACTTCTTGCTGCCCAGCGCGTCCACATGGGCCTTTAGGGCCTTGGCATGGGCGGCGAGGTGCGCCTGCTGGCCGCCGGGCAGCTGCGAGGACTGCTGGCCCGCCTGGGCGGCGCCGAGGTCCTGGGCGGCAAGGTACGACGCCAGAGGGACCTTTGCGTCGACCACCAGCTGCTTGTCGCCGGGCAGCTGCACCACGAGGTCGGGCCGGAGGCTGCCGTCCGTGCCGGAGCTGTGGGCCTGCCCGCTGTGGAGCTGTTCGTGGAAGTCCACGTGCCGCAGCATGCCTGCCGCCTCGACCACCCGGCGCAGCTGGACCTCGCCCCACTGGCCGCGGGCGCTGTTGGAGCGCAGGGCGGACTCCAGCGCATGCGTGGACCGAAGCAGCTGCTCATCGGACAGGCGGGCCTCCTGCAGTTGCTGGGCCAGCTGGCCGTACTGCTCCAGCCGGTCGCGTTCGAGCAGGGATACCTGCTGCTGCACGGCGGTGAGCTTTTCCGCCACGGGCGCCAGCGCACGGAGCACACTGCCGTCATGGTTCCGGGACTCGCCGAGCTCGCGGTTCTGGGCCGCGAGCAGGCGCCTCTCGGCGTCGGCGGCGGCGAACTGGGCGCTGACGTCGGACAGCCGGGCTGACACGCCGTCGAAGTCCTGTTCCACGGCCAGGTAGCGCCGGCGCAGCAGGACATAAACGACGGCGGCGCCCGTGACGGCGCCCGTAAGCAGCATGAGCAGGGCGAGAATCAGTGAAAAAGCTTCCATGCCTTCACTGTGGCATGCCCCTGTGACAGTTTTGGTTTCGACGCCCGGAACACCCGGAACATCCCGGGACACCGTGGGATGTACCCGCCGCAACACCCCGACATCGCCCCGCGACCGCCCCCACACCGCCCCGCGCCCGCGCCGGCACCCTGCCGCCCCACAGGTGTAGCCACGGGCCCGCAGCAACGGCTGGCCGCTGGTGCGGGTAGAATATATGCTCGTGGCTCTTACTATTGGCATCGTCGGACTGCCCAACGTCGGCAAATCAACCCTTTTCAACGCACTGACCCGAAACCAGGTCCTCGCGGCGAACTATCCGTTCGCCACGATCGAGCCCAACATCGGCGTCGTGAACCTGCCGGATGCCCGGCTTGAAAAGCTGGCCGGCATCTTCGGCTCCGCGCGCCTGCTGCCCGCAGCCGTGTCCTTCGTGGACATCGCCGGCATCGTCAAGGGCGCCTCCGAGGGCGAGGGCCTCGGCAACCAGTTCCTCGCCAACATCCGCGAGGCCGAGGCCATCGCACAGGTTGTCCGCGTGTTCGATGACCCGGACGTCATCCACGTCGACGGCAAGGTCGATCCCAGCTCTGATATGGAGACGATCAACACCGAGCTGATCCTGGCCGATCTGCAGACCATCGAAAAGGCCATCCCGCGGATCGAAAAAGAAGTCAAGATCAAGAAGCGGGAGGCGGCCGAGCTGGCGGCCATCCTGGCGGCGCAGGCAGTGCTGGAACGCGGCGACACCATCTTCTCTTCCATCAAGAGCGACAAGCTGGAGATGGAGCACCTCAAGGAACTCGGCCTGCTCACGGCCAAGCCTTTCATCTATGTCTTCAACTCCGACGAGGGAATCCTCGGCAGCCCGGAGAAGCAGGCGGAACTGCGTGCCCTCGTGGCCCCTGCCGACGCCATCTTCCTGGACGCCAAGCTCGAGTCCGACCTGGTGGAGCTCGACGAGGCAGAAGCCCGCGAGATGCTGGAAATGAACGGCCAGGATGAATCCGGGCTGGACCAGCTGGCCCGCGTCGGCTTCCACACCCTCGGACTGCAGACCTACCTGACGGCCGGCCCCAAGGAAACCCGCGCGTGGACCATCCGCCAGGGCGACACCGCCCCGCAGGCGGCCGGCGTGATCCACTCCGATTTCCAGCGCGGTTTCATCAAGGCCGAGGTCGTCTCCTTCGATGACCTGATCGAGGCCGGTTCCATGGCCGAGGCGAAGGCCCGTGGCAAGGTCCGGATCGAAGGCAAGGAATACATCATGGCCGACGGCGACGTCGTTGAATTCCGCTTCAACGTCTAGTTCCTGACCTCTCTGAGGCCTTAGAGGCGCGGGGCCAGAAAGTGCGGCTCAACGCGCCACAGTCCGGTGACCGGCATCAAGGCGCCGGGTCCAGCCGCGAGAGTCCAGATGTTCAAGCAACGGGACTGCGACTCGACGGGTCGTGCCCAGAGTCTGGCGTGCTTGGCTCGTGGTGAAGGGCTGCTCCAGACCGGCCAGTAGGCGCATCGCTAGGGCGGGGGCCGTCGGCAGTAGAACCACCCCATCGCGCAACCGCAGCAGACGCCCGGTGCGCTCCGCCGCCGCGAGCTCGCGGGCGCCCAAGCCCAGTGCGGCCAACTCCTGGGCTTCGGGGGCGTGAAACGGATGTGCGGTCAGCGTGCGCTCCACCTCGGCGATCGCTGGCTCTGCGGCGCCGAGAGAATCTCGGCTGCCAGGCAGCCGGACGTGGCCGCCCTCCGCTTCCAGCCGTGCGCCGCGGATGACGTGGGACAGCAGTCTCTCCTCGGGCAACTGCAGTAGGTCCCGCGCCGCGCCCAAGGACATTCCGGCGGCCAGCGGGTCACGTTCCTGCAATGCCTGGACCGCGGCGCGCAGCCGTTCCTGCCATGCCTCGAGGACAGGCGCATGCACCCACCAATCACCGATGACCTGGACCTCCGGGGGCGCGGCCGTCTCGGGACCGGGCAACAGCCCCAGCCGGTGAAGGTGTTCTGCCCGAACTGCTCCGCGGGCGGCGACTTCACCGAGCACGTCGCCGGCGGGGTCGAGGCCGGAAAGCCGCTCCGCCCAGCGGGCGCCGTCTCCCCGCCGCCGCAGGGCAGGCGGATCGGCGTCGAGGATACGCGCCCCACCCAGCACTGACCGGCTTCCGGGGTCGCGCAGCACCAGCCGGTCGCCGAGAACGAGGGGCAGTTGCCTGTCAAGGACGAGCCGGGCGTGATCCGCGCCGAATGGCCGTAAACGGGCAGGCACGGACGCGGTGCCAACGTGCACCATGAGCTGTTCGGGCACAGCCGTATAGGCCAACCCTGTCGTGCGCTGAATACCGACGACGCCGGTCGTGGGCCACGCATCCGGGGTCAGCAGCGCATCTCCCCGGCGGATGTCCGTGGCGGCAACGTCCCGTAGGTTCAACGCCACCCGGCTGACGGGCTGCACGGACGCAAAGGCCGTGTCCCTGCTTTGCAAACCGCGGACCACCACGGCCCGGGAACCGTCGTGGCTGAGCAGCTGGAGCCGGTCACCCCGTTCGAGTGTTCCTGCCGCCAGCGTTCCGGTCACTACCGTTCCCGAACCGGAAATCGTGAACGAGCGGTCAACCCACAACCGGACCCGCCCTGAGGTGGCGGGGGCGGGCACGCTGGCCAGGACGCCGTCGAGTGCTGAACGCAGGTCGGCCAGACCGGTCCCGTCAATAGCGGATACGGCAACTGCGGGGGCTTCCCTCAGGCCCGTGCCGGCCAGCTCCGTGCGGGTCCGCGAGAGCACGTCCGCGATCCGACGGCTGGACGCCCGGTCCGCACGGCTTAGCACGACCACGCCGTGTTCTATTCCAAGCGCAGCGACGGCATCCCGGTGATCACTTGACTGTGCCTGCCAACCCTCGTCCGCGGCGACGACGAAGCAGACCACCGGGGCCGGTCCGATTCCGGCAAGCATGTTTCCCAGGAAGCGTTCGTGGCCCGGTACGTCGACGAACGCTACATTCTGTCCGGACGGGAACGTGGTCCAGGCGTAACCTAGGTCGATGGTCAGCCCGCGGCGCCGTTCTTCCTCCCAACGGTCCGGCTCCATGCCGGTGAGGGCGCGAACTAGGGTGCTTTTGCCGGAATCGACGTGCCCGGCGGTGGCTACGACGTACACTCCTCAGCCCACCCCGCCTGCGTCCGCGGCCTTGAAGGCTGCCAGCGCTTTCCGTATCGCGTCGAGAATCCTGTCGTCATCCGCCGGGGCGATGCAGCGCAGATCGATAAGGCACGAGCCATCGTTGACGCGTGGCAGCACAGCCGGATCACCGGTGCGCAAAAGTCCTGCGAGTCCCTCTGGGAGCCGTAGTGCCCATCCCGGCAGAGGCACTCCCGGGGCGCCGCCGCCACCTACCCGACCGTCATGGGACACCACGGGCACGTCGAGTTCCCGGGCGAGCCGGTCCGTGCGGCGCTGCAAGTGCCCGGCGTCGGCGTGCAGGGCCCGGACAACTGGCGGCGGGCCGCCCGCCAGCGTGGCTTCCAAGGCGGCAAGGGCGAGTTTGTCAGCCCGGACCGCACGGGCGAGCGGGTGGCGGGCCAACCGCGTGATGATTTCCTTGCGGCCCAGCAGCAAGCCAGCCTGTGGGCCGCCGAGTAGCTTGTCACCGCTGGCGATCACGACGTCGGCTCCGCTCACCAAGGCGGAGGCGGCGTCCGGCTCCTCCGGCAGGAAAGGGTCGGGCGACAAGAGCCCGCTGCCCAGGTCGGCCACCAGAGGTACCCCGTGGGCGACGGTCAGCGGGCTGATTTCGTGCAACGGGACAGTGGAGGTAAATCCATCGACCCGGAAGTTGCTGGGATGGACCTTGAGTACGCACCCGGTGTTCGACCCCAGAGCACCGGCGTAGTCGTGTAGGTGGGTGCGGTTGGTCGTACCTACCTCGCGTAGCTTCGCCCCCGTCGACTCCATTAAGTCGGTCAGCCTGAAGCCGGCACCGATCTCGACCAGTTCCCCGCGGCTCACCACCACCTCCCGGCCGGCGGCCAAGGCAGTCGTGGCCAACACCAGCGCTGCGGCGCCGTTGTTCACCACCAGCGCATCCTCAGCCGCGGGACAGGCGGCGAGTAATGCAGCGCGCGCCCCGGCGCCGCGCCCGCTCCGGCTGCCGGTTGCCAAGTCGAGCTCCACGTCAACGTAGCCGCTGGCCGCGATAACAGCTTCCACCGCGTCTTCAGAAAGTGGAGCACGGCCGAGGTTGGTATGGACGATGACGCCGGTTGCGTTGAGCACCGGACGAAGGGTCGTCGCCGTGCGGTCGGCTACGGCGGCGATCAGTGTTCCTTCCACTTGTCCGGGCGGGAGCTCACCACGCCGTGCCTGATCCTGGATTTGACGAACGAGGTTGCGGATGACGCGCTCGTTCAGCCTGCTCCGGGCCTTGGAGACGGCCGGCAGAGCCAGCAGGTCATCGGTGCGCGGAATCAGGCGCCGGGGATCGACCGGGTCCACAGCCCTCCTCTGCTCGCGGCGCTCGGGCCGGAAGTTGGCGGTGGCGGACGGGAATCGAACCCGCCAGGCCGAGATGCTCGGCCGCACCGGTTTTGAAGACCGGGGGGCCCACCAGGACCCGGACGCCACCGGGGCTCAATATAGCAGGGTTGCCTGAAGGAGTACGCTAGGCGGGTGAACGAGGCCCAGACGCCAGTCCAGCAACTCGGTACCGGTGCTGCCGGAACTCTCCGGCTCACCGGCTATGCCCACGGTGGCGGCTGCGCGTGCAAGATTCCGCCCGGCGAACTCGAAGAAGCGGTACGCGGACTCACCGGCCAGCCCGGCGCCGATGTGCTGGTCGGGCTTGACAGCGGCGACGACGCAGCCGCCGTTCTGGTCCGTGGGGACCTGGCCGTATTGTCCACCGCTGACTTTTTCACCCCCGTGGTAGACGACGCCTTCGATTGGGGCCGGATCGCCGCCGCCAATGCGCTCTCCGACATTTACGCGATGGGCGGGCGCCCGATTATGGCGATTAACCTCGTCGGCTGGCCCCGTGGCGTACTGCCGCTGGAATTGATGACCGAGGTACTCCGCGGTGGCCTGAGCGTGGCCGCCGAGGCAGGGTGCCCGGTCATAGGCGGACACACTATCGACGATCCGGAACCGAAGTACGGCATGGCGGTCACCGGCGTCGTCCACCCCGACCGATTGCTGCGGAACGACGCCGCCCGGCCCGGGCTGCCCATCACGCTCACCAAACCGATCGGCGTCGGACTGCTCAACAACCGTCACAAGCAGACCGGCGAAGTGTTCACCGAAGCAGTAAAGACGATGACGCGCCTGAACCGCGACGCCGCCGAGGATGCGGTGGCGGCCGGTGTGCGGGCAGCCACGGACGTGACGGGCTTTGGCTTGCTCGGACACCTGTACAAGATGTGCCGGGCCTCCGGGGTCGGGGCAGTGGTGGACCGGAAAGCGGTGCCGCACGTCGACGGCGCCCGGGAAGCGTTGCGCGATGGGTTTGTCTCCGGCGGAACGCGGCGCAACCTGGACTGGGTGCGGCCCTACCTGCGTGCCGCCGCGGGCGTCACGGAGGACGATCTTCTCCTGCTCGCCGATGCACAGACCTCCGGCGGGCTACTCGTCGTCGGTGAATTGCCGGGCCATCCAGTCATCGGACACACCATCGCGGGCCAGGGCATCGAGATCCGCTGAAACCCGGCCATTCGTCTTCAGCCGCCGGTGGTGATCGCGTCGTCGGTGATTCCGGCCGCACGGCGGGCGGCGAGCCGCGTCTTCTGCGGTTCGATGGTGTACCGCGGATCTCTGGCCGAGGCGAGGCCCGCCTCAAATACACCAAAACGCGTCAGGGCGGACGCGGTCAGCAACGCGAGTCCGGAGGCCGCAGCCGCTCCGCGGTGTCGGCCGCCCAGCAGTGTTCCCAGCCCGCCGGCGACCGCCAAACGCTCGCTCCATTTCAGCATGGCGCCCGCCTTGCCCTGGTGTAGGGGTTCCGCCGCCACCGGGTCCATCCGTTGTTTCATGACTTTCATGGCAACCACCTCACCTAAGACGCCGAGCACGGCGAGCTTCCGGGCCGGCCCCGTTTCGCGCACCGGCGTGGTGACCATGGCGAGCCCGGCAGAAGCGAGGGCTGCCGAACTTACGAAGACGAACGGCAGTTCCTCGTGGGCAGCGTTCCACGTCGGTGTGGCGGTGTCTCCGAGCAGCACTGCCGTGTAAGCCGCCAGAGGTCCGGCAAAGACGGCGGCCTCGAAGCCGGCCGGTCCCTCGACAGCCCGCAGCACGCTCCGCAACGGGCCCAGCGGAAGCCGGGATCCGCTCATCCGGTCGATCTCCGCAACCGCCGAGACCCCCGCACCTGCGCTGAAGGCGCTGAGGATCCACGAGCCCACACTCATCGGCGAAGTGACCTTGAAGGTCCGCAGCATATGCAGAAAGCGCTCCGGCCTGCCGAGGTCCTTCACAAGCGCAACAGCCCCGGCACTTACCGCTGCCAAAGCGCTCAAACGCGCGTTACGGCGCAGCGTCGGCCGCCCGCTCAACTGGCCGCCGAGTCCGAGCAAAGCCGAGCCGGCGGCAACGCCGCCCAGGAACAGGTACGCGGCCACATCATTACCCCAGGGTGCCGGCTTTACAACCGGACGGCCGTAATACGAGCTGAATTCCGGCTCGGGAACCATGGGCATTTCCCGGGAGCCGTCGCCATTGGCCGGGCGGCGGCCCGGTCCTCGTTTGCCCTCCCGCCGGCGACGGCGGGCGGGTTCCGATGGCCGGAAGCTGTCGAACTCTGAGAGGGTCATGCACGCCCTCCCAGGAATGCCACTGCAACTGCCGCGGCCATGCCCGCTACTGCCATGCCGGCCCTTCGGTACATCTGCGGAAGGTCGGCCGTGGGTACCCGTGGGTCCGGCGGAAGTCCGTAGACCTCGGGTTCGTCGAGGAGCAGGAAGACTGATCCGGTTCCCCCGACGCCGTCGTTTTCGTTCGCACCGTAGAGCCTTGCCTCCGTCAGACCTTGCGCGTGCAGGCTGGAAACGCGTTCCCTGGCCGTCTCCACCATGTCGTCATGGTCGCCGAACTTGATAGACGTCGTAGGGCACGCTTTGGCGCACGCGGGGGTCTCATCCGCGACAAGCCGGTCGTAGCACAGCGTGCACTTCTGAGCGATGCCCGCATTGGGGACGGCGGGATGCTTGGCGTGCTGGTCGTTCCTGCTGGTGGCCACCTTGACCGAGCCATCGGCGCGGCGCTCGATGACGCCGAAAGGACATCCGGCGACGCAGGTTCCACAGCCGTTGCAGACGTCATCCTGTACCACCACGGTGCCGAATTCGGTGCGGAAAAGCGCTCCGGTCGGGCACACATCGAGGCACCCGGCGTGCGTGCAGTGCTTGCAAACGTCGGAGGACATCAACCACCTGAAGTCTGCCGTGTCCGGGGGCGTGGTGTCGGCCTCGGCCAGGTCCGTCGCAGCTGGCGATGCCGTGGCCGGCGGACCAATACGCGGCATGCCCAGGCTCACCAGGGCGCGGCCTGATTCCCGCGCCTCCACAATGCGGTCCTGACCTTGCTCGATGAACGCCACATGACGCCAAGTGCTGGCGCCCAGCGCCCCGGTGTTGTCGTAGGACGACCCGAGCAGCTCCAGATTGCCGTCCTGCGGGTTATGGTTCCACTCCTTGCAGGCAACCTCGCAGGCCTTGCACCCGATGCAGATCGAGGTGTCGGTGAAAAAGCCCTTCCGCGGATGGCTGTGCTCCCAGTGGGCATCGGCGGTGGGGTCGGTCGGTCCGGACAGCTGGCCCATCTAGTCCTCCAACATCGGATTGGTAATGGCGCGGTTGCCGGTCTCGGCGGTCAGTCCCGCCCGCGCCTGATAGGCGGCGACCATTGCCCGCAGTTCCTGCCCGCGCGGCCGGCGGCCCGGGCGGATATCGCAGGAGGCGACCTTGGACTCCTGGATCTGGACGTTGGGGTCCAGCGTCACGCCAAGCAGGTCATTGGCGGCGTCGCCACTGACGACGGCGTTACTGCCCACGCCCCAGTGGTAGGGCAGCCCGATCTGGTGCACGGTGTGACCGCCCACGGCCAGGGGTTTCAGCCGGTCAGTGATGAGCACCTTCGCCTCTATGGCCGAGCGGGGCGAAATAATGGTGGCCYACCCGTAGGGCTCAAGCCCCCGCTCGGCAGCCAGTTCAGGCGAAACCTCACAGAACATCTCCGGCTGCAATTCGGACAAGTAAGGAAGCCAGCGGCTCATCCCGCCGGCGGTGTGATGCTCAGTAAGCCGGTACGTGGTGAAGACGTACGGGTACACGTCGGCGCCGGGAGTACCGGCACTTGGCGCACTGAAGTTGCCCGCGTGCGGGAACACCAACCGCGCCGGACTCTGCTGCTGCGGGTAGAGCGCGTTGGCCACGGGGGATTCCTGAGCCTCGTAGTGGGTGGGAAGGGGCCCATCCACAAGGCCCTTCGGGGCGAACAGCCAGCCCTTGCCGTCGGCCTGCATGATGAAGGGGTCATCTCCGCTAAGGGCTGCAGGGCCGCCGAGGGCCGGGTCGGGCTGGCTTCCCGGAGCCCGGTCCACCGGGAAATCGGGAACGTCGTCGCCGACCCACTTTCCTTGCTCCTGGTCCCACCAGATGTATTTCTTCCGCTCGCTCCACGGCTTACCGGCGGGATCCGCGGACGCACGGTTGTAGAGGACCCGGCGGTTGGCCGGCCATGCCCAGCCCCATTCCGAAGCCACGGGCCCTTGTTCCTGACCAGGCTTACGGTTGGCAGCGTGGTTGGAGCCACCAGCGTAAACACCGGTGTAGATCCAACAGCCAGCGGCCGTGGAACCGTCGGCGCGAAGTTCGGTGTAGGCGGAGAGGGGCTTACCGGCGTCCGGTCCAGCCAGTTGGCGGCCGTTGATCTCCGCAAGCACAGCCTCGGCATCCGGATCGCCGTGCTCATCCGTGGGATAGTCCCAGGTCAGGTCGAGCAGCGGACGGTCCCGCTCGTCCTCGGAGCCAGCCAGCTTCGCCCGGATCCGTTGGCCTAGCTCGAAGAAGAACTGCAGTTCGCTCTGGCACTCCCCGGGCGGTGCCACCGCCTGGTGCCGCCACTGCAGCAGACGCTGGGTTTGCGTGAACGAGCCGGCTTTCTCCACATGGGTGGCTGCGGGCAGGAAGAAGACTTCGGTCTCGATGTCCTCGGTGCGCAGTTCGCCGGATTCGATCTCCGGGCCGTCCTTCCACCAGGTGGCCGACTCGATCATGTTCAGGTCACGCACCACCAGCCACTTCAGATGGGACATGCCAAGCCGTTGCAGCCGGCCGTTGGCCGAGCCCACTGCGGGGTTCTGTCCAAGGATGAAGTAGCCCTCCACCTCGTCCTTGAGCATGCTCATAGTGGTCTCATATGTGCCGTGCGCCCCCRTCAGCCGCGGAAGGTAATCATAGGCCCAGTCGTTGTCCGCGGTCGCGGCTTCACCCCACCRGGCCTTCAGCAGGCTGACGGTGTAGGCGTCGGCGTCGGCCCAAAAGCCCTTTTGCTGTTTTGACCCGACGGCTGCCAGATATTCGCTGAGGCTGTCGTGGCGGCCGGCACTGGGCATCGGCAGGTAGCCGGGTAGCAGGTTGAACAGTGTGGGGATGTCGGTGGACCCCTGGATGCTGGCATGGCCGCGAAGGGCCATGATCCCGCCGCCGGGGCGCCCCACGTTTCCCAGCAATAGCTGAAGGATCGCCGCGGCCCGGATGAACTGCGCTCCCAAGGAGTGCTGAGTCCAACCCACCGCGTAGGCAAAGCAGGTAGTCCGGTCGCGTCCCGAGTTTTCCGTGATGCTGCGGGCAAGATACTCGAAATCCGCCACTTTGATGCCGCACATGTCCCGGACCATCTCCGGGGTGTACCGGGCATAATGCCGCTTGACGATCTGGAAGACCGTCCGGGGGTCTTGCAGGGTGTCGTCCCGCTGAACTTCGGCATGCTCCAGCGGCGGCCCGCCACTGCCGAAGGTGTCGGCGGCAGCACGGGCGGACGCTTCGGCGCCGTGTTCGCGGCTGGGCCCGGGCTCATGAATCGCGCCCTCACCTTGTTCCGCGTACGCCCAGGACGACGTGTCGTACGCCCTTTTTTCCGGATCGAAACCGGAGAACAGGCCGCCCAGGTCCTCGGCATCGCGGTAGTCCGCATGCACCAGCGTCGCCGCATTGGTGTACGCGCCGACGTACTCCTTGAACCAGAGGTCATTGGTGATGACGTAGTTAATCAGGGCACCCAGAAGGACGACGTCAGAGCCGGCCCGGATCGGAATGTGCTTGTCCGCGACGGCGGAGGTACGGGTGAAGCGGGGATCGACGTGGATGACCTTAGCCCCGCGTGCCTTAGCCTCCGCAACCCACTGGTATCCCACCGGGTGGCATTCGGCCATGTTGGAGCCCTGAATGACGATGCAGTCGGCATTGGCCATGTCTTGCAGTGATTGCGTCGCACCACCGCGCCCAAACGAGGCTCCCAAACTGGGAACCGTGGAGGAGTGTCAAATGCGGGCTTGGTTCTCGATCTGTACCGCACCGGCAGCCGTGAAGAGTTTCTTGATCAGGTAGTTCTCTTCGTTATCGAGTGTTGCCCCGCCCAGCGAAGCAATCCCCATCGTGCGGCGAAGCAGCCTGCCTTCCTCGTCTTCTTGCTGCCACGTCCTGCGGCGGGTCTCGATGAAGCGGTCCGCCACCATGTCGACGGCGGTGGCCAGGTCCAGGTGCTGCCACTGGGTGGAGCGCGGCGCACGGTAAAGCACACCGGTTTGACGGCCTGGCGAGTTGACCAACTGTTCACTGGCAGAGCCCTTGGGGCACAAGCGGCCGCGGGATATTGGCGAATCCGGATCGCCCTCGATTTGAACGACCTTTTCGTCCTTGACGTAGACCAGTTGTCCGCAGCCCACGGCGCAATACGGGCACACGCTCTGCACCACGCGGTCAGCGGTGACCGTCCGTGGAGTAATGGCCCTGGTCTGCGGGGATGTCACCGCCGGACCGCGGCCCAAGAGGTCGCCCGTACTCAACTGCCGGACGACCGGCCACTGAAGAAAACTGCGTCGTGCCATGAAAGGAGCCTACCCAATCAGGGCCCCGGGGAACAGGGGCGGGTACTGACTGTGGAGGAACGAGTGTCATGGTTTCCGCAACAGACCCCCTGCCAGCTTCTTCCCGTTTGTTATGTCGATTATTGGGAATGCAGACAGAGAATGCCGCTCGGAGGACGCAACGAGTGCGACTGCGGATAACGCTGACCGCCACACCGCTTTAGAATTTCTGGTAGCTGCCACCCGGGACCAGGGACGGGAAACCACGATGAAAGGAAGCCCATGAACACTGACCCAAGCAAGGCCGGCGCCGTGAATGCTGAGCCACTCACCGTGGACCCTACCGGGCAGGACCCCACCGTTAAGGACCCTGCTGCGGATGTGAAGCTGCAGCTTCAACTTGCTATTTTCGAGGCCAGCAAGGACTCCGAAGGCAAAAGCCTCGCCGAGATCCTAGAAAGCCTGCGGTCCGCCTTCGCCGCGCGCGGCGTTGCGGAACCGCCGGCCACGTGGTTAGAATCCGTCGCCTCTTCAGCGTTCTATGGTGAGCCCTACCTCCTTGATTTCCCCACTGCGATCGCAGCAGACGCCGTCGTGCCCGCTCCGAATCAGGAAGTCCGGAACCGCCTCGCGGCCCGCCGCGACCTTCGGGCGGAAGAGCTTCCGCCCGGAATCTTCCCCTCCGGGAACGATTGGGACGTGCCCGTCATCGAAGCTCCCGCGGGTGCCCCCGAGCCTGTCAACCCGGCCACCATGTCCCGGCGGGCGACGAGAATCGCTGCGGGCCTGGCGTTCGTAGGAGTTGTGGCCGCGGCCACCGTCGTGATCGTCCAGTCTGCCCGTGCATCCAACCGACACAGGACGACCCTGCGGGCCCGCACCCCTGGAGGGAGAGTCAGCTAAGGCAGCAAGCTCAGCTGCCCGCTGGCTCCCCGCCGCTTGGAGAAGAGGTTATTCTGCGACGGAACGTGGTGGAGTTCCGCTTTAACGTCTGAGTCAGCTCCGGTACCTCCCGGGAATCCTCGGCCGAAGTGTTGGGGAACTTAACGTTCTTCCGAGACGGTGATTGTTCCCGAGGCGGTGGCGGCTCGGAGTGCGCTAGCCTGAACGGCGTGGACCGCATAGACATGGATGACGCTGCAACGCTCGTGACCCTGCTGCATGATGGGAGGCGCTCCTCGTCGCTCCGTGCGCTGCTGCCGGGGTGGGACATGCTGCAGGCCGACGTCCCTTCCCGGGAACGGGTAGAGACGGCAATAGCGGTCCTGGTCGGTTCCGGCCTTGCTGAGGTCGACTCATCGTGGGGGATGCGGCTCACGGAGCAGGGCGTGCAGCTCAGGCGGTCCGTGAAAGGTGCTCGGGGGATGCGGGAGATCCCGGGGGCAATCAGCGATCTGCTGGTAGGACGCCAGTTGAGCCGTGCAACGCTGAGTCTTCCTCACGAGGTCTTTGATGCGGCGCGCGAGGACTATCTGGACGAGGCCCAACGTAGGGCTGAGCGCCGATCGCGACATCGCTGGTGGTGGCCCGACGCATCCAGGCCCCGTCCAAGGAAGCCGTCGAGCTAGGATCGCCGCGCCGCTGAGCATGCCGGCGTTGTCGCGGACGAGCTGCGCCAGCTGGGTCACCCGAACACATCCGAGTCGTTCACCCGTCTGGCCGACCACCTGCGCAGCGGTGTGACGAGGGCCGCGCAGGGAGTTCAAAGCAGACTTGTGTTCTATGCTGCGGGCGGGTTGCGGAAAGATCGCGGGCCAGCGGTTGCCAACGGCGGCCTGAATCCACAGGTCCTCGACCGTGCACCGCTGGTGGCGGAGACGTTTATTCGTTACGGAACGTCGTGGAGTTCCGCTTCAACGTCTAGTTTCTGATCTGCTTGAGGCCAAAAGCGATAGCCGCYAAGAACACGTGTTCTTGGCGGCTATCGCTTTTGCGAGCGGGTGAGGGCTTCACGGACGGTTGGTTATGAGGCGGACTCAAGCCAGGAGCTAACGGCGTCCCGTGCGCGGCGGGCTGCTCGTGGAACAGGGAGTGGCCGGCACCCTCGACGACGGTGAACCGGGACGTGGGCAGCGCTTCTGGCATTTCTTCGGCAGCGTTCAGAGGGATGAGGCGGTCCTGGGCTCCGTGGATGATCGCAGTCGGGCAGGCGCTGGACGGCAGAATCGAGCGGAGATCGGCGCGCTGCACGACTGCCTGCTGCTGTCGGAGAAAGGCTTGTGCACCGACTGGGCTGGTCATGGCGCGCCAGGCGGCTAGGAGTGCATCGTCGGATTCGTTGTCTGCTGCGACGACGCCGGGGAAGGCGGCGTCGACAACAGCGTCGAAATGGCCGCCTTCAACGCGCACGGACTGGCGCGCCCGCGCTTGGAGCTGCTCCGCGGAGTCGGCTCGCGCGGACGTGCTTACGAGTGCGAGAGCGGTGACGCGATCTGGCGCTTGTCGGATGACTTCAAGGGCGACGTACCCTCCCATGCTTGTTCCGAGAACAGCAATGTCGCCGACGTTCTCGCAAGAGAAGAGCAGAGCAGAGGCGGTATCAGGACAATCTTCACGTTCTCAGTCTTGCTGCACCCGCCGACAATAAACTATCGACGCAGGCGTTCTGGCTCACGGTAATCATTTCGACCATCAGAACAGACCAACCGCGTTGATCCAACGAACGAAACCGAATCTGTTATCAACGGGCGATGCTTACGGGCTTTACGGCCAGGTTGTTAGGATCGGGCCGACCATACTGACCATGAG
>NZ_JBFTZW010000057.1:0-20746 GCF_056406555.1 Arthrobacter sp. P1_B4 | reverse complement strand
CGGTTCGTCCAGGGCCAACACCGCCGGTTCGCGGGCCAGGACCGTGGCCAGGGCGAGCAGCCGCTGCCGGGAGGCGGACAGCTCGGCCGGGTGTGCCGCCTCGGTACCGGACAGGCCCACCGCGGCCAGAGCGGCCCGGGCCTTGCCCTCGGCGGGGGCCTTTCCGGAGAGTTGCCGGAGTCCGAACGTGGCTTCCCGCAGGACGGTCCGTTCGAAGAGCTGGTCCCGGGGGTGCTGGAACAACAGGCCCACGGAAGCCGCGACCTTTCCCACCGGCACGCCGGCAATGCTGCGCCCGCAGACCAGCACGTCCCCGGCCGAGGGCCGGAGCAGTCCATTGAAGTGGCGCAGCAGTGTCGACTTGCCGGCGCCGTTGGGCCCGGTCACGGCGATGATCTCGCCAGGGCGCACGGCCAAATCCACGTCCCGGAGGACCCGGTCCTGCGCGCCGGGGCCGTGCCGCCGCGGGTCCCCAGCGTAGCCGAACCCAACCCCGCGCAGTTCCAGCGATGCCGGTCCGGGACCGGGCGCCGCGGCAGGCACCGGCCCGGGAAGGCGGGCACCGGCGGCGCCTCCTGACCCACCGAACGGTGGGGCACCGGACCCAATAGCGCCGGACCCCAGGACGCCGGACCCCAGGACGCTGGGCACAATACCGCCGGGCCCGCCTATGCCAATCACTCCGGCGCGCTCCAGTTCGGCAGAGCCGGCCAGCTGCGCCGGCGTCCCGGCAGCGGTGACCGTCCCGGCAGCGGTGACCGTCCTGCCGTCGTGCGCCGTCTGAGCGTCGAGAACCGTCCAGTGCGTGGCTTCCCCGGCGAGCCGGTCCGCCGCCTGGCTCAGGAGGACGACGCCGGTCCCGGCGCCGCAGAGGCTGCGGACCAGTGCCTCGACTTGCGCGGCTCCGGCGGCGTCCAGCGATGCCAACGGCTCGTCCAGGATGAGCACGTCCGGTTCCGCGATGACGGCGCAGCCCACGGCGAGCCGGCGCAGCTCCCCGCCGGAGAGCGTGGCCGGGTCCCGGTCCAGCAGGTGAGAGAGTCCGGTGCGGGCAGCCGTGCGCTCCACCGCGCGGAGCATGTCCTCCCGGGCCGTCGCGCGGTTTTCCAGGCCGAAGGCCAACTCCTCCGCGACCGTGGCGCGCACCGAGGAGAGCATCGCCGCGGCGTCCTGCGGAACGAAGGCCACGCGGCGGGACCACTCGGCGGGGTTGATCCGGGGGTCCTCGGGCACGCCGCGGAATTCCAGCACCGTGCCACCGAGCTCCAGGCTGCCGCGGAATTGTCCGGCGTGACCGGCCCGGAGCCAGCCGGCCAAAAGTTTGCCCAACGTGGATTTTCCGCTCCCGGACCCGCCCAGGACGGCGGTCAGGGAACCCGGCGTGACCGAGAGTGCGGCATCCCTCAGCACCGGGGCGTCATCGCCGTGGAACGTGAACGCCTCGATCCGGATCTGAAGCGCCGTGCGGGTGGCGGCCGTCATGACGCCGCCCCGGCAGGCCAGGAGGCCATAATCCCCCCGGCGACGGCGGCCGCCGCGAACACCAGCGCGGCTGCACGGAAGAGCCGCTGGGCGGGCGGGTCGGCGACTTCGCGGTAGCTGGTCCGGGGCCCCGGGCTGCCGAAGCCGCGGGCGTCGAGCGCCTGGGCCCGGCTTCCGGCGTCGTCAATCAGTGCCAGGACCAGCGGCACCATCTGCAGACGGAGGGTGCCGAGGCGGGACAGCAGGCCGCGTCCGACCACCATCCCGCGGGTTTCCTGGGCCTGCCGGATCCGGTCCAGGCGGCCCGCGACGGCGGGCAGGAGGGTGAGCGTGGAGGCCAGGACGAAGCCGAACTGCGGCGGGATCCTACGCCCGGCGAGGGCGGAGACGAGGTCGGGGACGCTCACGGTGAAGGAAAAGAGCAGGAATACCAGCACGCAGGCCGTGGTCCGGGTTCCCAGCTCCAGTGCGAAGCCCAGACCCTCGGCCGTGACCCTCGCCGGGCCCCACTGGGCCAGCACGGTCTGGCCCTCAGGGAAGAAGAGGCCGTGCAGCACCAGCAGGGACAGGCACAGGGGCGTCAGGATCACGGCTCCTGCGGTCAGGACGCGCCCCGCAATGCCATGGCGCGCGGCAAGGATCACCGCGGCGAGGGCCACGGCGACAGACAACGGCCAATACGCGGCCGCCGTCGTGACGACGGCGGCGCATACGGCGAGGGTCAGCGTGGTGAAGGGGTGCAGTCGCGGTGTCATGGTCGCTGTGTCAGTGTCGCAGGGTCGGGGTGTCCCAGCCGCCGCGGGGCTCAGGCGTCCGGTGCTGCCGGGGCCTTGCCGGCGAGCACCCGGTAGCGCCGCACGAAGGGGAACTGGAAGGTGGTGCGGCGGGGCAGGGCGTAGGCGAGCAGCGCCGCGATGGTGAAGACGATCGCCTTGTCCATGGGGTCGGAAATCAGTGCCTGCTTGGTGATGGCGGCCAGGAGGGTATCGCCCATGGCGCGGAAGGCGCTGACGATCGCCCCGGTACCCAGCCCTGACGTGCCGCCAAAGACGAACGCGGCGATCGGGGCGGAGACGACGCCGGCCAGGATGCCGGTGACGAAGCCGGCGACGGGGGCGACGTAGAAGCGGCGGAACAGGCTGCCGCGGGCGGCCATGCCGGCGAGGAAGCCGATGAGGGCGGCACCGGCGGCGAACGGCAGGACGGTGGGGTTGAAGAAGGACCAGACGATGCTGCACAGCGCGCCTGTGGCGGCGCCCGCTGCGGGTCCGGCGAGGACGGCGATCAGGACGGTGCCGATCGCGTCGATGTAGAACGGCAGGCCCGTGCTGCCCATCAGCTGTCCGAGGACCACGTTCAGGACCAGTGCCACCGGGATGAGGACCACGGTGGAGGTGGGCAGCGCCGGCAGGACGGCCGCAATCAGCAGCACTGCGCCGAGCAGGAAGCCGCCGAGGGCAACGAGGGCCGAGAAGCTGGCCGGGCCGTTGGCAATGTCGGCGGGCTGGGTCAACACCAGGAAGATGTAGGTGGCGGCGATGGCGGCGGCCCCGGCGATTTCGAGCAGGCGGCGCCTGCGGCCGGCCGCCTGTCCAGGGGCAATGATGGTGAGGGCTGGCTGTGACATGAGGGGTGTTCCTTTGGCTGGGTGCAACAAGTTCCGCCTCATGTCACCTCGGCGCAGCTACCATCCTAGCGAGCGGCGACCCTCCTAGCGATCCGCAGACTCCTGCGGGCACTCCCCGCATTGGCGCAGCCATACTGTCCGGTTTCAGCCCGTCGGCGTCCGGCGTCCCACCTCCCGGGCCAGGGCGCCGATCGAGGAAATCAATTCGTCGAAGCAGTGCCCGGGGTTGTTGTCGGAGACGATCCTGGCGTTCGGCGCCAACCCCCACAGCCCGCGGAAATCGGCCACCGTGGTACCCATCAGCAGGGGCGAATCCGTTTCGACGTCGACCGTGGCCGGCCGGGTGGCGAACGGTGTGCGCCCCGCTGCGGCGCAGGCCGCGAAGGCGTCGTGCACGTGCGCCACATAGCCTTGGTCATAGAGCCGGTGAAATTCCATATAGAAGCGCAGGGCGTCGGACAGGCACGCGACGAGGGGGTTCCCGGACCGGCTGCGCTGGCCTTCGGGCTGCTCGGGGAGGACGAGTTCGGGCTCCGGTGCACCGGCGGCCTCGCCAAGCCGGCGCAGGTGCTCCGGGTGCATCTCGATCCGCTCGGTCATTTCCAGGGCACACAGGATCGGCAGTTTGTCCTCGGGCAGGCCCCGGTAGGCGGCAAACACCTCCTTGGCGGCATGCGGATCCACCGAGGTGTTCCATTCGGCCGTCGGGGTGGTGTTGCCCTGGTAGTAGAAGCTGCCGCCCATGATCACAAGTCCCTTGAGCAGCCGGGGAAGTTCCGGTTCCCGGCGCAGGGCCAGGGCGAAGTTGGTCAGCGGTCCGGTGATCAGGCCGGTGAGCTCCCCCGGGTGCGCCCGCACCTCCTCGACCCAGACGTCGACGGCGTGCCGCGCCGAGATCTGCTGGCGCGGCGGCGGCAGCTCGGCGTAGCCGATGCCCTGCGGCCCGTGGGTCTCCTCGGTGGTGACCAGCGGGATCTCCAGCGGGACCTCGGCGCCGATGGCCACCTCGATGCCCTCGCGGCCGCACAGCTCCAGCAGGGTCAGGTTGTTCAGCGCCACCTGCCGGGCCCCGACGTTCCCGGCGGTGCACGTGATCGCCTGGATGTGGACCTCGGGCCGGGACAGCAGGTAGACCAGGGCCAGGGCGTCGTCGATCCCGGTGTCGACGTCCATCAGGATTGAATGCGTCACGGCAGGTTCCGCCGCGCCGGCGCTTGCAGCACTGTTCAGAACAGCGCCACCTTGGGCGTGCGCGGGAAGAGGTCGTCCAGCTCGGCGAGGTCGGCATGGCTGGGTTTCCAGGCCACGGCGGCGGCGTTCTGGCGTACCTGCTCCGGGGTGGTGGCGCCGGCGATGACGCTGCTGACGGACGGCTGGGCGGCCAGCCAGGAGAAGGCCACCTGGACTTCGTTGAGCCCGCGGTCGGCGGCGAACTTGCCGAAGGCACCCAGCTGTTCCCAGTCGGCGTCGTGGACCAGGTTGGTGCGGGTGTGGCTGAGCCGGCTTCCCTCGGGGGCCTGGCCGGCGGAGTATTTGCCGGTCAGCAGGCCGTTGGCGAGCGGGAAGTACGGCAGGACGCCCAGGCCGTAGGCCTCGGCTGCAGGGGTGACCTCGAGTTCGGCGCGCCGGTCCAGCAGGTTGTAGTGGTTCTGGCTGGAGATGAAGCGGGCTCCCCCGCGGGCGCGTGCCACGTACTCGGCCTCGGCGATCTGCCAGCCGGCCCGGTTGGAGTGGCCGATGTAGCGGACCTTGCCGCTGGTGACGAGGTCGTCGAGGGCCGAGAGCGTCTCGTCGATGGGCGTGAGCGGGTCCGGGGTGTGGAACTGGTAGAGGTCGATCCAGTCCGTACCGAGCCGGCGCAGCGAGGCCTCCGCCGCCTTGATGATGTAGCGGCGGGATCCGCGCGCACCGAAGTCCTCGCCGTTGGCGCCGCGCATGTCCATGCCGAACTTCGTGCCGATGACCGCATCGTCGCGGCGGGAACCGAGGGCCTTGCCGAGCATTGACTCGCTGAGGCCGGGCTCGCGGCCGTAGGCGTCCGCGACGTCAAAGAAGGTGATCCCGGCGTCGAGCGCCGCGTGCACGACGGCGTCGGTGCCTTCCTGCGATTCAGTCACGGTCCCGGACCGGCCCAGGTTGTTGCAGCCAAGTCCCACGACAGAGACGGACAGTCCGGAAGTTCCAACGCGGCGGTATTCAGTCATGGTTTTAGCCTATATCGCCCCGGCGGGTGTCCCGGCCAGGCCGCCGCGGGCGGCGGAGGAGCGGACCCCCGCTACCCTGCCGGCAGCTTCAGCCCGTGCTCGTCCATGGCGTCCTGGAGCTGCGCGAGGGTCCGGGGGCAGACGCCCGGCATCCCGGCAAGCCGGCGCCGGCCAAGCTGCACGAGGTTTTCGAGGGTCTCGATCCCGGCGTGCGCGAGCGACTTTCGCGCCGGCGCCGCGAGTCCCGCGGGCAGCGGGGTGCAGCCTGGTTTCGAGGGTTTGCGCGTCATTGCGTTGCCTTTCAGTCCGTGCCCCCAAACTGGTGTGAGCCGTGCCCGGCTCCTTGCCCGTGCTGCCTAAAGCGTGAAGCTGTTTGCCGGCTTCGGCGAGTGCTTGAGCTTGAAAGTATCCTCGCCAAACGGCGCGGCGCCAATGCTCAGTTTGGTGAAGTCGAGGTCTTCGCCGCGGATGCAGACCTTGATGGCGTTGACGGTCTTATTCACGTCCGGGGTGAGGCAGAAGATGTTGAGCCGGGCGTCGGAAAATTCGCTGCGGTCCACGATCCCCAGGCCCCGCCAGGCCAGATGGCTGATCAGGGCGTCTTTGGCTTTTTCCTCGAGGTACCGGTCGCGGCTGGTCCCCTCCTTGGTCTTCAGCGCGTACTGGGCTACTACCCAGGACTGTTCCTCCGCCGGAATTTCGGCGTAGCCGTCCTCGGCGCACTGCGCCGCGAAGGCGTCCATGAGGCGCTCCGCCGCCTCGGCGTCCGCGACGTCGGTCTCGTCCGTCTTGCTCTGGTGTCCGACGACGCCGTGGTTCATCACGAACTGGCTGTAGTCCTCATCAAACCAGGCCTCCCTGAAGTGCAGGGTGCCCTCTTCGTCACGCTTGTAAACTCTGATAATTCCACTCATATGCCAGTTCCTTCCTGGGCCGTCCGGCGCCGGATTCAGTGGCGCCCACGGGTAGTGCTCAACGGATGTGCTGGCTACAGCTGCGGGATGCTGCCGGTGCTGGGGTGTTCCTGGCCGGGCAAGGGGCGCGCAAACGGCACCTTGGTGCCCAGGACCTGGGCGACGACGTCGTGCGTGATCTGCTGGGCGGTCAGGCCCACGCGTTCGAGCACCTGGCTGCGCGTGCCGTGTTCGAGGAACTCGACCGGCAGGCCCACCTCGTTGAGGGCGGTGTCGACGCCCGCGGCACGCATCTCCTGGCGGATCCGGGAACCGACGCCGCCGGCCCGCACTCCGTCCTCAATGCAAATGACCAGGCGGTGGCGCGCGGCGAGATCGATGATGGACTGCCGGACCGGGAGGACCCAGCGCGGATCCACCACCGTGGAGCTGATGCCCTGGGCACCGAGCCGGCCGGAGACGTCCAGAGCGAGTTCTGACATGGCGCCCACGCTGACGATCAGGACGTCGTTCTCGCTCGAGCCCGCGGGCCGGCGGGCCAGCACGTCCACGCCGTCCTCCAGGCGTTCGACCGCATCGACTTCGGGGCCGACGTTGCCCTTAGAGTAGCGGAGCACGCTCGGGGCGTCTTCAATGGCCACAGCCTCGCGCAGTTCCTCCCGCAGCCGGGTGGCGTCGCGCGGCGCGGCGAGGTGCAGCCCGGGGACGATCTGGACCATGGCCATGTCCCACATGCCGTGATGGCTTGCGCCGTCGGGTCCGGTGACGCCGGCCCGGTCCAGCACGATCGTGACGCCGGCTTTGTGCAGGGCGACATCCATCAGCAGCTGGTCGAAGGCACGGTTCAGGAACGTCGCGTAGACCGCGACCACCGGGTGCAGTCCCCCGAACGCCATGCCGGCAGCCGAGGTGAGGGCGTGCTGCTCGGCGATGCCGACGTCGAACACGCGCTCCGGGTGCCGGGCGGCGAACTTGTGTAGCCCGACCGGAATCAGCATGGCACCGGTAATCCCGACGATGTCCTGGCGCTCGTCGGCGATGTCGGCGATCTCGTCGGCGAACACCGCGGTCCAGGACTTCGCGCCACCGGCCTCGGTGGGTGCGCCGGTCTCCGGATCGATGATCCCCACGGCATGGAACTGGTCCGCTTCATGGGCGCGGGCCGGGGCGTAGCCGTGGCCCTTTTCCGTCATGGCGTGCACGATCACGGGGCCGGCATAGTTCTTGGCGGTGGACAGGGCGTTTTCCATGGCCTGGAGGTCGTGGCCGTCGACGGGACCGATGTACTTCATGCCGAGGTCCTCGAACATGCCCTGCGGGGCCCACCAGTCCTTGATGCCCTTCTTCATGGCGTGCAGGCTCTTGTACGTGAACTGCCCCGCGGGGCCGCCCTTCTGCAGTTTGCGCTTCCACCACTCGAGCGTGCCTTCATAGGAGGGCGCGGCCCGGAGGGAATCGATGGTGGGGCGCAGGGACGCCAGGTAGTCGGCGAACCCGCCGACCGTTGGGGCGTAGGAGCGGCCGTTGTCGTTGACCACGATCACGACACGGCGTTTCTTGTCCGCCGCGATGTTGTTGATGGCCTCCCACGCCATGCCGCCGGTCAGGGCGCCGTCGCCCACCACCGCGACGACGAAGCGGTCGCCGTCGCCGGTCAGCTGCCGGGCGCGCGAGATGCCGTCGGCCCAGGACAGCGAGGAAGACGCGTGCGAGCTTTCGACGATGTCGTGCTCGGATTCGCCGCGGTCCGGGTAGCCGGACATGCCGCCCTGCTGGCGGAGCGTGCTGAAATCCTGCCGTCCGGTGAGGAGCTTGTGCACGTAGGACTGGTGCCCTGTGTCGAAGACAATGCTGTCGCGGGGGGAATCGAAGATCCGGTGCACCGCGATGGTGAGCTCGACGACGCCGAGGTTCGGGCCCAGGTGCCCTCCCGTCCGGGAGACGTTGCCGATCAGGAAATCCCTGACCTCGGCTGCCAGCTGATCCAGCTGCGCCCCGGACAACTTACTCAGGTCCTGCGGATTCCGGATGGTGTCCAAGATTCCCAACGGCCCCTCCTTCGGGTGGTAGACATGCCTTTTAACTCTAACGCCTCCGGGCAGGCCGCCGCGCCGGAGGCGTTCCGGCGCCCTGCACGGCCCCGCCCGCCGCTCCCCCGCTCGAGATCCAGCACCCGCGGCCGAAACCGGGAAATGCAACGGCCCCGGCCGGTCAGTGACCGGCCGGGGCCGTTGCATGCGTTACCGGAGCGTGCCCGGCAGCTCCGCTAGTGTGCGGAGATCTGGCGCAGGACGTACTGCAGGATGCCGCCGTTGCGGTAGTAGTCCGCCTCGCCCGGCGTATCGATGCGCAGCACGGCGTCGAAGGACGTGACGGAACCGTCTTCGGCGGTGGCCGTGACCTTGAGGGTCTTCGGCGTGGTGCCGTCGTTCAGGGCGGTGACGCCCTCAACTGCGTAGGTTTCCGTACCGGTCAGGCCCAGGCTGGCGGCGTTCTGGCCGGCCGGGTACTGCAGCGGGAGGACACCCATGCCGATCAGGTTGGAGCGGTGGATGCGCTCGTAGCTCTCGGCAACGACAGCCTTGACGCCCAGCAGGGCAGTGCCCTTGGCGGCCCAGTCACGGGACGAACCCGAGCCGTACTCCTTGCCGGCCAGGACCACCAGCGCGGTGCCGGCTGCCTGGTAGTTCTGCGCGGCGTCGTAGACGTAGGCCTGCGGGCCGTCGGCCTGGGTGAAGTCGCGGGTGAAGCCGCCCTCCACGCCGTCCAGGAGTTGGTTCTTGATGCGGATGTTCGCGAACGTGCCGCGGATCATGACCTCGTGGTTGCCACGGCGTGAGCCGTAGGAGTTGAAGTCCTTGCGCTCCACACCGTTGGCCAGCAGGTACTGGCCGGCCGGGGTGTCCGACTTGAAGGAACCGGCCGGGGAGATGTGGTCCGTGGTGACGGAGTCGCCCAGCTTGAGCAGCACGCGCGCACCGGTGATGTCCTGGACCGGCTCCGGCTGGGCCTTCATGCCCTCGAAGTACGGGGGCTTGCGGACGTACGTGGACTTCTCGTCCCAGGCGAAGGTGTCGCCGGCGGGGGTGTCGAGCGCCTTCCAGCGATCGTCGCCCTCAAAGACGCCTTCGTAGCCGCGGGCGAACATTTCCTTGTCGATCGAGGAATCGATGACCTGCTGGACCTCGACCGGGTTCGGCCAGATGTCCTTCAGGAAGACGTCGTTGCCGGCCTCGTCCTGGCCCAGGGCGTCGTTGTCGAAGTCGAAGTCCATGGAACCGGCTAGGGCGTAGGCGATGACCAGCGGCGGGGAGGCCAGGTAGTTCATCTTCACGTCCGGGTTGATCCGGCCTTCGAAGTTACGGTTGCCGGAGAGCACCGCGGTGACGGAGAGGTCGTTGGCCTGGATGGCCTCGGAGATCTCGGCGTCGAGCGGACCGGAGTTGCCGATGCAGGTGGCGCAGCCATAGCCCACGATGTAGAAGCCGAGCTTCTCCAGGTACGGGGTCAGGCCCGACTTGTTGTAGTAGTCGGTGACCACCTTGGAACCGGGAGCCACGGAGGTCTTGACCCACGGCTTGGACGTCAGGCCCTTGTCGACGGCGTTGCGGGCCAGCAGTGCGGCGGCCAGCATCACGGACGGGTTGGACGTGTTGGTGCAGGAGGTGATCGAGGCGATCGAGACCGCGCCGTGGTCGAGCTCGAACTCGCGTCCGTCCGCGGTCTTGACGCTGACCTTGTTGGACGGGCGGCCGTTGGACTTCGGGCCGTGCGCGTGCGGGGCCACGTCGCTCGGGTGCGACGAAGAGGCGGTGAACGAGGGCGAGTCCGAAGCCGGGAAGCTTTCGTCGATCGCTTCGTCCAGGCTTCCGTCGGCCAGGTCTTCCTTCACGTAGTTGCGCAGGTCCTCGCGGAACTGGGCCTTGGACTCCGTGAGGATGATGCGGTCCTGCGGGCGCTTCGGGCCGGAGATCGACGGAACAACCGTGGACAGGTCCAGTTCGAGGTACTCGGAGAACTTGATCTCGCGGGAGGGGTCGTGCCAGAGGCCCTGTTCCTTCGCGTACGACTCCACGAGCGCGACGTTCTCGTCGGACCGGCCGGTGAGGCGCAGGTAGTCGAGGGTGACGTCGTCGATCGGGAACATCGCGGCGGTGGAGCCGAACTCCGGGCTCATGTTGCCGATCGTTGCACGGTTGGCCAGCGGTACAGCCGCGACGCCTTCACCGTAGAACTCGACGAACTTGCCGACCACACCGTGCTTGCGCAGCTGCTCGGTGATGGTCAGGACGACGTCGGTGGCGGTGGCGCCGGCCGGGATGGAGCCGGTGAGCTTGAAGCCCACGACGCGCGGGATGAGCATGGACACGGGCTGGCCAAGCATGGCAGCCTCGGCCTCGATGCCGCCAACGCCCCAGCCCAGCACGCCCAGGCCGTTGACCATGGTGGTGTGCGAGTCGGTGCCGACGCAGGTGTCCGGGTAAGCGCGGACAACGCCGTCGACTTCACGGGTCATGACGGTGCGGGCCAGGTACTCGATGTTGACTTGGTGCACAATGCCGGTGCCCGGCGGGACGACCTTGAAGTCGTCAAATGCAGTCTGGCCCCAGCGCAGGAACTGGTAACGCTCCCCGTTGCGCTGGTATTCGATCTCCATGTTGCGCTCCAGTGCGCCGGAGTTGCCGAAGGCGTCAATCTGGACCGAGTGGTCAATGACCATTTCGGCCGGTGCCAGCGGGTTGACCCGCTTCGGGTCTCCGCCGAGCTCCTTGACGGCCTCACGCATGGTGGCGAGGTCAACGACGCACGGCACGCCGGTGAAGTCCTGCATGATCACGCGCGCCGGCGTGAACTGGATCTCGGTGTCGGGCTCGGCGCTGGGATCCCAGCCTGCCAGCGCACGGACGTGGTCGGCCGTGATGTTGGCACCGTCCTCGGTCCTCAACAGGTTTTCAAGCAATACCTTGAGGCTGAACGGAAGGTTTTCTGCACCTTCGACGGAGTTCAACCGGAAAATTTCATATTCGGTTCCGGCTACATTAAGTTTGCCTTTTGAACCGAAGCTGTCCACAATGCTCATCGCAGGACTCCTCTCGCAACAGTTTCATCTTTGCCGCGCCGCAGGACCCTTGCTAGTTAGGTCGGCCTAACTAATACAGGCATCGGTACATCAAGGTACGCAATGCAGGTAAGAAACGCAGGGAACGGCCGATCAACGCCAGTCCATTAACAGCAATGGTGATGGAGCGCGACGACGGACTACTACGCCCATCCTAGTGGCATCACGGTTGGGGAGTCAGTAACGCCACAGTCTCCATGTGGTGGGTGTGCGGATAGAGGTCGAAGGCACGCAGCCCGGCCATGCCCCAACCGCCCTGCCGGAAGTAGCCGAGGTCGCGGGCGAACGACGCCGGATCGCAGGAGACGTAGGCAACGGCCCGGGGACCGGCGTCGATCAGCTGTTTGACTACCGCCTTGCCGGCACCTGCGCGTGGCGGGTCCAGGATCAGGGCGTCGAAGTTGCGGGGTTTCTGCCGCAGCACGCGCTCCACACGGCCCTGGACGATCTCGACCTGGGCGGCGTCGTGCAGGTTCTTGCGTGCATCGCGGCTGGTTCCGGGTGCTCCCTCGACAGAGAGCACGGATCCGGTCACGCCCACGGCATCGGCCAGCGGTGCCGTGAACAGTCCGGCCCCGGCGTACAGGTCCGCCACCACCGAGCCCGGCGCGAGGTAGCCGCCGTCGTGCAGGAAACCGGTGACGGCGCCGACGAGTGTCTCCGGGGCATCCCGGTGGATCTGCCAGAAGCCGTCGCCGGTAACCCGGTACTCGTGGCCCGCGGCGGACTCCTGGACGTAGGTGCGGCCGCGCAACTGCAGCACCTCGCCGGTGGCCGGGTCCAGGCTGGCGACCGAGACGTCGTCGGGCAGCTGGGCCAGGATGCCGCTGAGCCGCTTGGACCGGGTTCCCGGGGCTGGGACCAGCAGCACCAGCGGCCGGGAGCCGTTCGCCGGGGCGGCAACCTCGACCCGGTCGATGCCCTGCAGGTCGATGTCCCAGAGCCGGAGCGCGTTGATCCCGTCCACGGCCAGCGGCATGTCGCGCACGGGCAGGATGGCATCGGAGCGGTGGGCGTGCATGCCGAGCTTGCCGGCCGCCGTCACGGCGAAGCCGGCACGCGTCCGCCAGCCCAGGCCGGACGCGGCCGGCTCCCCCGCGGCCGTGCCGACGGCTTCGACTGTGAGCTGCCCCGCCGGCGCAAGTTCGACGCCGGCCAGCCGCTTTAGCTGTTCGGCCAGGACCTCGGCTTTGAGGCTGCGCTGGCGCGCCAGGGAGATGTGGCCGAGTTCGGCGCCGCCGACGGGCGGGTGCCGGTGCGACCAGGAACGCGCGGAATCGGCGAGGTCCCAGAAGTGCGGCACCCGGTCCGGGGAGGGCTCCAGTACCTCCACCACATCGGCGCGCCAGAATTTCGCGGCCGGGCCGTCGTCAGTGAGCCGGACACGGACCTTTTCGGCGGGAATCCCGTGCCGGACGAAGATGACGCGTCCCTCGTGCCGGGCAACGCAGTGCCCGCCGTGGGCGACGGGTCCGACGTCGAGCGTCAGTTCGGTGCGGGTATCGGTGTGGGCGTGCGTCCGTGTGTCGTGGGTCATTGGATATCCTGCAGGTTCTTGGCTTCTTCGGACGATTTCAGCTGCCACGGCACACTACACACCATGACCCCGGGCTCGAAGTGCAGCCGGGTTTTGATGCGCAGCGCGGTCTGGTTGTGGACGAGTTGCTCCCACCATTTGCCCACGACGTACTCCGGGATGTAGACCACGATCAGGTCGCGCGGCGAATCGCGGCGCATGTTCTTGATGTAGTCCATGATCGGGGTCACCGTTTCGCGGAACGGGCTGGCCAGCACGGTTAGGGGTACCGGGATTTCGAGCTTCTCCCAGTCCGCAACTGTCGCCTCGGTTTCCTCGGAGCTGATGTCCACGGTAATGGCGTCCAGCCGCGACGGGCGGGAGGCCCGGGCGTAGGCGAGGGCGCGCAGAACCGGCTTGCGCACGTGCGAGACGAGCAGCACCGCGTGCACCCGGGTGGGTAGGGCGCGCGGCGAGGAGTCCTCGTCGACGGCGAGTTCCTTGGCCACGTTGTCATAGTGCGCCCGGATGCTCCACATGATCAGGAACAGCACGAACATCGCCAGCAGCGCGATCCAGGCGCCCTGCGAGAACTTGGTGATCAGGACGATCACCAAGACCAGGGCGGTCATGCAGAAGCCCACCGTGTTGATGGTCCGGGACTTGATGATGCGCAACCGCACGGCAGGTTCCTTGGAAAGCTTCAGCTCCCGGCCCCAGTGCCGGATCATGCCCAGCTGGCTCATCGTGAAGGAGATGAAGACGCCCACGATGTAGAGCTGGATGAGCTTTGTGACGTCGGCGTTGAAGGCGATGATGAGCACCAGGGCGCCGGCCGCCAGGGCCAGGACGCCGTTGCTGAAGGCCAGCCGGTCGCCACGGGTGCGCAGCTGGCGCGGCAGGTAGCCGTCCTGCGCCAGGATCGAGCCGAGCACCGGAAAACCGTTGAACGCCGTGTTGGAGGCGAACACCAGGATGACGCCGGTGGCGGCCACCACGATATAGAACGGGATGGAGCCCTCGCCGAAGACGGTCTGCGCGATCTGGCTGATGGCCGGGTTCTGGATGTAGCCCTCTTCCAACGGTTTGCCGTTCAGCAGGAATTCGGTCGCCGGGTCCAGCACGATGTGCACTTTGGTGGCGTTGGCCAGGTAGATGATGCCCGCGAGCATGGCCGAGGCAATCACGCCCAGCAGCAGCAGCGTGGTGGCCGCGTTCTTGCTCTTCGGCTTCTGGAAGTTGGGCACACCGTTGCTGATGGCTTCGACGCCGGTCAGGGCCGCCGCGCCGGAGGAGAAGGCACGCAGCAGCAGGAACGCGCCGGCCAGACCGACAAGTCCTTCGTCGAAGCCCGGCTCAGGCACAATCTCGAACGCCGCCGACGGTGCCTGCCCCAGCTGGCCGGTTGCGGCCTGGAAGACCCCGACGGCGGTCATGCCCAGGATCGAGGCCATGAAGATGTAGGTCGGGACGGCGAAGACGCTGCCCGCCTCCTTGATCCCGCGCAGGTTCACGAGGGCCAGGATGATGACGCCGATCGTGGCAATCGCCGCCTGCTGCCCGTGCAGCGAGGGCACGGCGGTGGTCAGGTACGTCGCGGCCGACGACATGGACACAGCCACCGTCAGCACATAGTCGACCAGCAGCGCCGAGGCCACGGTGAGGCCGGCGAACTTGCCCAGGTTGACGTTGGCAATCTCGTAATCGCCGCCGCCGGAGGGGTAGGCGTGGACGTTCTGGCGGTAGGAGGCCACGACGGTCAGAAGCACCACCATGACGGCGAGGCCCACCCACGGAGCGATGGCGACCGCGCTCACGCCGGCCAGGGCCAGGGTCAGGAGGATTTCATCCGGGGCATAGGCCACCGAGGACAGCGCGTCCGAGGCGAAAATGGGCAGCGCGATCCGCTTCGGCAAGAGCGTGTGGGCCAGACGGTCGTTCCGGAAGGGCTTGCCTACCAGCACCCGCTTCACGGCATTGAAAATTGTCAGCACCACACAAAGCTAGTCTGATTCGGACGCGATGTCATGACGGCGAAGTTGGCGTCCGCAAGGACGTCGGCCGGCGCCCCGTGGCCGTGGCCTTCCGGCACCGCGTGGCCGGTAGAGTTTTACGCAGTATCAGACGCAGAACCAAGAGGAGGCCCTTGTGGCGCACTTCGTGATCATGGGTTGTGGCCGTGTCGGGTCAACCCTGGCACACACGCTCGAGGACGCCGGTCATTCGGTGGCCATCATCGACCAGGATGACCGCGCCTTCCGGCGGCTCCGCACCGGGTTTTCCGGACGGAAGGTCACGGGGGTCGGGTTTGACCGCGAGACGATGAAGCGGGCAGGCGTCGAGGAGGCCTATGCCTTCGCGGCCGTTTCCAGCGGCGACAACTCCAACATCCTCGCCACCCGGGTGGCGCGGGAGACTTTCCACGTTCCCCATGTGGTCGCCAGGATCTACGATCCGGGCCGCGCCGAAATCTACCAGCGCCTCGGCATTCCCACGGTCGCCGCGGTCCGCTGGAGCGCCGACCAGGTGCTGCGCCGCATCCTGCCCGAACAGCACATCGCCGGCGACTACCGGGAGCCCTCGGGCCGGCTGGTCCTCGCCGAAGTTGACCTTAACCCGGACTGGATCGGGCACCCGATCTCCTCGATCGAGAAGGCGGCCGGCATCCGGATCGCGTATCTGACCCGGTTCGGCGAGGGCATGCTGCCCGTTGCCGGCACGTCCTACCAGGACGGCGACACCGTCCACGCCATGCTGAACGTGGACCGGAGCTCGGAAATCGGCCATATTCTCGCCAAATCCCCTGCCAAGGAGTCCTGAGTGAAAGTCGTCATCGTCGGTGCCGGAAGCGTCGGGTCCTCGATCGCCCGCGAGTTGTTGGCCCACAAGCACGAAATCCTGCTGATCGACGAGAAGCCGGAGGTCATCGGCCGGAGCGGGCTGCGCGGAGCCCACTGGCTGGTCGGTGATGCCTGCGAGCTGAGCACGCTGCAGGACGCCAAACTCGAGGACGCCGACGTCGTGGTCTCCGCCACCGGTGACGACAAGGTCAACCTGGTGGTCTCGCTCCTGGCCAAAACGGAATTCGGCGTCGGGCGTACCGTCGGCCGGGTCAACAACCCCAAGAACGACTGGATGTTCGACGACTCCTGGGGCGTCGACGTCGCGGTCAACACCCCGCAGCTGATGACCGCCCTGGTGGAGGAGGCGGTGGAGATCGGTGACCTGGTGCGGCTGCTGACACTGCAGACCGGGGTGTCCTCGCTGGTGGAGTTCACGGTCCCGCACGACTCGCATGTGATCGGGCTGACCGTGGGCGATGTCCAGTGGCCCGAGGACGCCACCCTCGTTGCGATCCTGCGGGACCAGGCGCCCATCACGCCGAGCCGCGACGACGTGATCGACGGCGGCGACGAACTGTTCTTTGTCACCACGATCGCGGCCGAGGACGACCTCCGCGCCCTGCTGGCGCCCGAATCACCGCTGGAGGACCAGCACCCGGTGACCTCGGACCAGCACGGCCACGGCACCCAGCCGGCCGGGGACGACGGCTTCGACGGCTGATCCGTTCCGCTCCCAATAGTTGCGCTACCAGATATGGCCGTTCCCGAAGTTTGGGAACGGCCATATCTGATAGCGCATCGGGTCAGTTGGCCTCTGGGGCCGCGGCGGGCACCGGGGCCGGCCGGGTGATCAGCCAGGCAACCCAGATGCCGAGGATGTACAGCGGGGCGCCCATGAGGAGCCTGGTGGTGGCGAGGGCGGCGAGGCCCTGCTCGCCCATGAAGTAGAGCGGCACCTGCACCACGAGCCGCAGGACCAGCACGGCAACGATCACCCACGTGCCGATGCTGTACGCCCTGATCCGCTTCGGGTCCTTGCGCCATTCCAGGCCCTCGTTGCGGATGAAGCCGAAGAGCAGGCCGGCGATCGGCCAGCGCACGAACACGGAGATCGACATTGCCAGGATGTAGCCGACGTTGGTGAAGAACCCCAGGACGTAGAAGTTCTCTGCTTTGCCGGTCGAGGTGGCCAGCCAGGCGGAGAGGCCGACGCCGATGAAGCCGGCGAGAGCCTGCGTCAGTGGTTTGCGCTGAACCAGCCGCGCCACGGTGAAGACGGCGGCCACCGCCAGGGAGGCCGTGACGGCCATCGCCAGGTTTTCCCGGTCGATGGTGAAGGCAATCAGGAAGACCAGGCCCGGGAGGATGCTCTCGGCGATGCCCTGGATGCCGCCGGCGCTTCTAAGCACGTCAATGTTGCCGTTGCTCGACCGGTGCAGGCCGGCCTTGGCCGCGTAGTCCCCGGCAAGCTGAGCGACAGTTGGCGCGGCGGTTGTGGGCTGGGCGGTTGTGGGCTGGGCGGTTGTGGGCTGGGCGGCTGTGGGCTGGGCGGTTGTGGGCTGGGCGGTGGTGGGCTCGGAAGTCACGGGTGCGGAGATGTCCCGGCCGCCGTCCGCGGATTCCGCCGGCTCCTGCCGGTCGGTGTCTTGCTGAGGCCGCTCCGGGCGGTCCCGCTCGGGGTGTTCGGGCAAGGTCATTGCTCCTCCTGGCGGGAGAGTATTTCGTAGCGTGGGTTGAAGATCGTGGGCAGCCCGTCGCGGATGGTGACCATGCCCTCGAGCCGGAGCTCTGTTCCGGCGTCGACGCCGGGGATCCGGCGCCGGCCCAGCCAAACAACGCGCAGCCGCTCCTTGGGACCGGCCGGCCGCTGGCGCTGAGCGCCGGGGCGCACCCGGTGTGTTGATACCCCGTTGACCGGCAGGCTGCTGGCCGCCCCGGCACCGGAGCCGGCTTTGGCACCAAAACCCGGGAAACGGCTGACGGGCGCAGGTAGGTCGTGATCGATCAGGATCGCAATGAAGGAAGCCACCTGGTTGGCGGGCACGTACGTGACGGACTCGATGAAGCCGTGGCACAGCACCCGCCCGCGGTCCGGCAAGTCCCGGACGGACATGGCGGCGGTGGCTTTCTTGCCGGCGGCATCAGCCAATCTGAGTTATCTCCGGTCCGCGTTCGGGCTGTTCGAATTCGGGGGCCGCCTGCGGCGACGGTGCAGCGGCGCTGTCCTTGGGCAGGCGCAGCTGCAGCAAGTCACGCGGCGGCATGGGGTTCTCGCCGCGGACCACGACGATCTTCCGGAAGAGCCCCTCCAGTCCGGCCGCCGCGTCGCGGTCAAGGGCTGCCTCGCCGCCGAAGACTCCGCGGAGGAACCAGCGCGGGCCATCGACGCCGATGAACCGGGCCACGCGGTACCCCTGGCTGCCGTCCGCGCCGCCGGCGGGAAGCTTCGCCACGAGTTCGGTGCCGAAGCTGCCCTCGACTTCCTCGACCTGGCCGCCCTGGCTGCCGACCGACTGCCCGATCTGCTCACGGATTTCATCCCACAGGCCCTCGGAGCGGGGGGCGGCGAAGGCCTGCAGCTGAAGGCTCGATCCCTCCAGGTCCATGGTGACGGCGACGACGCGCTGGCTCGCCTCTTCAACCTCCAAGCGGAGCTGGAGTCCCTCCCGGGGTGCGATCAGCAGCGCACCGAGGTCCACATACCCGTCCTGGTCGTCGATTTCCGAGACGTCGAAGGGGCCCGTCGCGGCCCGGCCGGCGGTTTTGGCAACGTTCCCGGCCGGTGTCGCGGCGGCGTCACCAGCAGCTTCCGTGGCCACAGCGTTCTGGTCCGTATCGGCCCCGGTCGGCTGCTCCTGTTTGGCTTTCCTGCCGCGCCCAAAAACCATGGGGTGTCTCCTTCAGTTGTGATCCTGTACCGCCGCCCGGCGCCGTCCTGGCGCCTGTCCGCGTGGCCGCCCGCTACCCCGCGGCCGGCTCCTTATTCCGTGCATCATTGACTGCATGTGCTGCGGTGCCTGCGGCACTGCTGAAACGCAGTTGGCTCCCGTGGTGTTGCCGGGGCCTGCGCTCAGGCCGGTCCGCCGAAACCGCCGGTGGAGCCGAAGCCTCCCCCGCCGCGGACGGAGCCGTCGAGCTCCTCGACCGGGAGGAACCTGGCGTACTCCACGCGCTGAATGACCATTTGTGCAATTCTATCGCCGCGGCGGAGCTCGATCGCCTCGTCCCGGTCCGTATTGAGCAGTGTCACCGCGATTTCACCGCGGTAGCCGGCGTCCACGGTCCCCGGGGCGTTCACCACCGTGAGTCCGTGCTTGGTGGCGAGGCCGGACCGGGGGTGGATCAGCGCAACGAATCCATCCGGGAGCGCAATCGAGACGCCTGTCGGGACGAGGCGGCGCTCCCCCGGGGCGAGGACGACGTCCTCGCGGGCACGAAGGTCAGCGCCCGCGTCGCCCGGGTGCGCGTACGATGGCGGCTCGAGCCCGTCGTCGAGCATTTTCAGCTGTACCGTCAAGGTGGGCGTTCCGTAGGCTGCGTCGCTGGCCGTTGGGGCGGCACTGGCGACGGCGGTGTTTTCTTCAGTCACAGTCCCTCACTCTAACGCCCGCAAGGAACATCGTCCTAGCCGCCGCCGGCCTGCCCGCGCACGCCGCCCGCGGGACTGGTACGCGGTGGATGCGGGTGAATGCGGGTGGATCCAGGGCTGGAGCCGGGCGGGGCCGAGGTGAAATAGCCCGGGAAAGATGAAAAGCTGTGCTTATGCCCGAATCCAGCGCAGCCGCGCCTGCCCCGAAGAGCGCCCCGAGCGACTCCACTGCCCTTTACTCCGAGAAGCTTTGGCCGAACTTCTGGATCTGGCTGGTTGCGGCGGGGTTCTCCAGCGCCGGGATCCTCATGCTGGCGCCCATCAGCATCTGGGCCGGTATTACCGCAGCGATCGTGCTCTTCGTCATCATCTCCGTGCTGCTGGTCCTGTCCACGCCGTCAATCACGGTCACGAGGACCACCCTGAAGGTGGGCAGGGCCACGATTGATCGCGGGTTCCTGGGCAAGGCCACGGCGTTCCGGGGCAAAGAAGCGACGGCGGAGCGGGGCACCCGGCTCAATGGGCTGGCGTTCCTGTGTATCCGCGGCTGGGTGGATCCGGTGGTCCGGATCCAGATCCAGGACCCCTCGGACCGCACCCCGTACTGGCTGGCGTCCAGCCGCCACCCGGAGCAACTGATCGCCGCGCTCAACGCTTAGTTCCCACCGCCTCCTGCACGGCTCTCCCCAACTCCCAGAGGGGACCTCACGTCGCCCCCTCCCCGGTCCTGAGATGCGTGCCCGGAATCCGGGTTCCTGGTCAGGACTGCCGCGCGCCTAGCCCTCGCAATCCTTGCAGTACTTGAGGCCGTCCTTTTCGCGGGCAATCTGCGAACGGTGGCGGACGAGGAAGCAGGAGGCACACGTGAATTCGTCAGCCTGAGCGGGCAGGACCCGGACCAGCAGTTCCTCCCCGGACAGGTCCGCGCCGGGAAGTTCGTAGCCTTCGGCGAGGTCGGACTCATCTTCATCCACCACGGCGGAAGGCTTCTCCGTACGCCGCGCCTTCAGAGCCTCAATCGAATCCTCGCTGATGTCTTCTTCGGTCTTACGCGGCGCATCGTAATCAGTCGCCATTATTTGTTGCTCACACTCCGCATTCGTTCGATTGATTCGCCGTTCCAGGATGGCCCGCCGGGATGGTAACCCTGGGCTCCGGGAACGGTTCACCGTTGTAACGCCGGACATGCGGTTTTTGTGCCCGGTGTCGGGTCATTTTTGCTTAAGCGCCTCCCGAATGCCAGAGCCCACCGGTCCCCTCGCCCCGATCTCTCCCGCAGACCGGCAAAAACCGGCGGAAAGTAGCGGAAAATCACGGCGCGCCTGCCGTCCTAAGCCGAAATGCATCCGGCTGGTGGCAGAGTTTCGATTGTTAGTAATGCCAGGGTGGAGGATTTGTATGCAGGATCTACGGCTTGTAGGCGTCCACGACGACGGAGAGCATCTCCTGTTG
>NZ_JBFTZW010000056.1:0-21640 GCF_056406555.1 Arthrobacter sp. P1_B4 | reverse complement strand
CTGCTCTGGGGACAGTGGCGGCGCGATGGCAATCACTTTCGCAACGTAGGCTTCGAGCTTGGCGGCGGCGAGGGCCTGTCGGGCAGCGTCGATCGCGACGGGGTCAGCGCGACGGGTGGCTACTCCGAGCTGGCTACGGGCGGAGAGGACTTTACTGGGCATGAAAAAGCTCCCGTGTGAAGACAGCACTTAGCTGTCATTTCACCGGGAGCTGTTTGGCCACTTTCCCCTATTGGGGCCCTGAATATTGCGGGCTGAGGTTGGCCGCTACCATTATGGCCTCGACACTAGCACCCAACGTCTAGGTTATGGAAATGCGGTAGCGGCCCTTGGCCCTGACGTTGGCGGTGGCTAGGCATTCGATGGCGGCCCGGAGGAGTTTGACGTCCTGGCGGGATGTGGTCCGGCCACAAGTACCGCACACTATGCTGTAGCTGTTTCCCCTGGGGCTATGTCCACTCTCGGCGGTTCCTGGACTGTCGGCGCCGACTTCGGGCTCGACGTGCATTTGCACATGGTCCGGTACGGGTTCGCCCTCGTCGATGTCGTTGCAGACCGCGAGCAAGATGGCCACCCCCGTACGGTGGCCTGAGCAGTAGAGCGGGATACGTGGAGCAGAAGCGTACGCACCTCTTTCCCTTGCGCGAACTAACTCGATCGCACCGGGGTTCGTCATTAACGCAGTGTACTCAGCTCCACTGCGTGCAGGAGCGCCTTTCAAGGTAAAGAAGTTCAATCGACTACATCTTCCATTCGATCGTCACCGTGTCAGGATCGAAGATCCGTCTGCCCCGGCCTGGAGGGTGCAACGTGATGGTTGCCAGCGCGTCTATGACCGCCCGCTGCTGGCTTGAGCGGAGCTTATCCCACTCGTTTCGGACATTCTCCGCCCTGATCAGTGGGCCGAGCAAGTCGACGCGGCCGGCGTCTGCCATGGCGTCCTCGGCCGCCGCAAGCTTCTCGTTGATGCGGGTTGAAGCTGCCCGGAGCTGCTGTGAGGTCAGCTCGCCTTCTGCGAAGTCCGTTGCCAGGGCAGTAAGGCGCTCGCGGAGAGCGGTGGCCTCCGCTCGAAGCTCAGGCAGGTCAGGGCTTGTTGTGTCTGTCAGCACGTGGGTAGCATCAGGCAGTGCGAGGCGCGCGGTGATCGTCCGGACAACACATTCCTCTACGGGGTCAGCCATCCTGGAGAAGTGGCCGGTAGATTCTGCGCAGCGGTAGCCGCGTACCCCGCGCCGAGCCGTGGCTCCGGCATGGATCTTGCCACCACAAACTCCGCACCGTCCAATCCCTGACAGCATGTACTTCGCCGCGCTTGGCGTCTGCTGGCCTGCGCGGCGGGCGAGTATCGCTTGGGCGGCGCGCCATGTCTCCTCACGAACCAGTGCCGGCCACAGTGCATTGGCAACGATCTCTCCCTTGTGGGCCCTCTTGCCCATGTAACGGGGGCTGCTCAGTACGTCGCGGACGCTGGACCGCGTCCAGGGCGAGGGTTGCCCGGCGTTCTCTCCGCGCCGGGACTGCCCGGTCGTGAACCCCTGGCTATTCCACTCGCGGGCAATTTCGGCCAACGGCGTTCCGCCGAGGTACAGGTTGAACGCTGACGAGACGGCCGCTGCCTCATCGGGCCTGACTGTCATACCGTCACGGTCATAACCGAAAGGCCGCCGTCCGCCCGCTCGCTTGCCGGCGGCTGCTGCCTGTTCTGCTGCCCGGCGCTGTCGATCTGACTTCATCTCCACTTCCATGCGGGCAACGCTGCCGAGTGCGTCGGCGACAAAGCGGCCCGAGGCTGTCGAAAAATCCAGATCCGCTCCGTTCACCAGCGCGAGTTGGGCGTCTCTGTTGCGGCAGGCTTCGTACAGACGCAGCTCATCGCGGCGATTGCGCTGCAGACGGTCAAGGGACCATGCAATGACCACCTGGGCCCGGCCTGTGTCGACAGCCTCAAGTACGGCTTCGAAGCCGGGGCGGCGCTTACCCGTGTAAGCGCTGAGATCGTTATCTGTCTCTACCGCAACTATGGTCAGTCCGCGGTCGGCGGCCTTTCGCTCGCAGTCTTCGCGTTGTCGTGTGACTCCAAGCTGCTGCCCTGTTCGATCTTCACTGATGCGTAAATAAACAATGGCTTTCACGTACGCAAAAATAGCCTACTGCGCCTCGCATGGACCCTTGCGGACCTGTCCCGGCACGACGTCCCCGACGCAGACGACGTCGGGCAGGCGCTGGGCCTCCGGCAGGCCGCCGCGGTCTCACCCTGAGCCTGCCGGCACGAAGCCCACCCCAGCCGTGCGAAAGGAACCACCATGATTGATGACGAACGAATAGCCCGCGCCGCTCTGGCCCGCCTGTTCGAGCCGCAGGACGCGGCGGCCCTGGCGCTGGTCCAGGCCGTGGGGGCGCAGGACGCCCTGCGGATTGCCAGCGGCGTGCTGGCCGCCGGTCCCGGGCTCGAACAGGAGATCACCGGAATCCTGGCGGACAGCGGGTCCGGCAGCGGCTGGTCCGGGCTCAGCGAGGCGCTGAAGCGTTGGGCCCCGCGCGTGCCCGACCTCGCCCCGGAGCGCGACCTGGCCACCATGCACCGGCTCGGCGGACGCCTCATCATTCCCAGGGATGACTTGTGGCCGCGGCAGTTGGCGGACCTCGGACTGCAGGAGCCCCTGTGCCTGTGGTGGCGCGGCGTGGAACAGGAGCTGCCCCCGGCGGCCCGGATCGTAGCCCTCGTGGGTTCCCGGGACAGCACCAGCTACGGAGCATCGGTGACGGGCGACCTCGCCTACTCGCTGGCCCAGCGCGGCTTCACGATCGTCTCCGGCGGGGCCTACGGGATTGATGCCCACGCCCACAGGGCGGCCCTGGCCGGAAGCGCGGACGGTGTGCCCACCATTGCCGTCATGGCCGGGGGAGTGGACCGCTTCTACCCCGCCGGCAATGAGGACCTGCTGCGGACCGTGGCGAACCGCGGCGCGGTCCTGGCCGAGGTTCCGCCCGGGTCCGCTCCCACCCGCTACCGGTTCCTTCAACGGAAGTGGCAAATATATGCATCGATCCGTTTACACGGCCTCAGCGCACACGTTGTCGAGGGGCATGCGGCCACCGGCCAATCGGAAGGGCCTACGTGACAAATGCAGGTGACGCGCGAAAAGAGTCCCTCCAGCATTTATAAAGTCGTCTGATGTTAATGCGAGGATTCATGCATGACCGCAAAATCAACTCCCCGCACTGCCGTTGCTGCGGATACGAAGCCAAAGAAGGTCTTCGTGGTGTCACCAATCGGCGCACCAGGAACAGACATTCATCGGAAGGCCTCATATGCGCTGAAGTACATCTTCCGCGAGGCGCTCAAGGGCGAAGAGTGGGACGTTCACCGCGCTGATGAAGGAAAAAGCCCGGACTCGATCGGCCAGCACGTGATCAAGAGGCTCTTTGAATCAGATCTCGTGATCGCCGATCTTACTGGGCACAATCCGAATGTCTTTTACGAGCTGGCCATAGCTCACGGCTGGCGCAAGCCCGTCGTGCACCTAATCAGCAAGGGTGAGAAGGTGCCATTCGACATCGTCGACCAGCGCACCATCTTCTACGACATCACAGACCTGGAGTCTGTTGAAGAGGCCGTAGTGACTCTTCGTGAGTATGCCGAATACGCTCTTGAGCACGTCGACGAGCTCGTAAATCCACTGACCAGCTTTGAAATGTTCAGCCAAATCCGGGCGGACCAGGCTGACGGTGGGGATGCCGTGGCTGACGCCTTGGAACAGGTTGTAGCTCGTCTCTCCCGTATGGAGAGTCGCATCGGGGGAAGGGTCGACCCGCGTTATCAAATGGAATTCGCGGTGGACAACGAGACTTACGCTTTCCCTCCTGCTGAATTCGCCGACGCTGTATCCCGCTATGCATTGTTCCTAACTCGGAGCGAGCGAGCGACCGCAGCGGGCGACACGGATAGGGCGGATGCTATGAACGCCGAGTTGGAAAAGATTCTGCATCGAGTGCCACCTTCACGAAGAAATGAGCTGAAAGCTCGGGCAATGGCGCGCCATGAGAGGCGAAGCCGAGCTATGGAGCCTTCCGAGGCTAATTAGTGAGACATGCAGAAAGGCCCCTCTCRCRGCCCAGGGCGTAATGCCTGGGCTGTGAGAGGGGCCTTTTGTTATGGGCGGGGAGGGCGGGTTACGAGGCCGCGTCAGCGCGAGCGGTAAGCCAGGCTTCGTGCCGGGCGTTCAGCTTCGTGCAACGCCGACAACGGCTGTTCAGGCGTCCGCCTGGGCGGGTCCGGAACTGCGACCGAAGCCTGGGCCCGCACTGGGCGCACTCTTTGAGCTCGGTAGGGGCGTCGGACATTTAGCCGTTCTCCTTCAGGGTGGATGCGTAGTGTTCGGCCGTCCGCTGGGCCAGGCGGGCCACGGCGCCCGCGTGGGCGTCGATCACGTCCKGGCCGCGCCCGCGAGCCGCCTCACGCGAGCGGGCGACGTCCGGGTCGTCCGAGATCGCGTCGAAGGTAGCCCGGAGGACTCCAGAAGACGCCAGGGTGACGGGGTTGACGGGGATCGAGGCGAGCCCGTCGAGGAAGTGGAAGTCGCCAGGCTGGCCGACCTGGGCCCGGGCCTTCGTCTTGCGGCCCGCCATTAGTTGCGGCCGCCGTACTTGCGATCTCCGGCGCCGTAGGTGCCTCGGCTTCGTCCTCGGCGCTGGGGCTTGTTGTCCTCTTCGTCCGGGAGGCGGAGCGAGGCGATCAGGCGGGAGAAAACGATCTGCTGTTGGCGGCCTTCGACGATCGCCGGGTGCGCTTTGACGCCCTGGGGGCTCGTGATGGTGACGCCTTCGGCGCGGACGACGGCGTCGAGGGCGTCGAGGCGGTCTTTCACGCGGCAAGCCTCGACCAGGAGGACGGCCTCCTGGCTTTCAAAGTCGAAGGAGTCGAAGAGCTCGTTCCAGAGGGCCAGACCAGCGTCGCCGAGGTCGGCCGGGGGTGGGGGTGTGGGGGTTTCGGGGTCCAAAATGGGGCCTTTCGTTTGAGGGGCCGGAAATAGGGCTGTTTGTTTCAGATCAGGTCGACGGGCAGAAGCTAAGCCTCCTCGGGCTGGGAGGGAGGGGGAGGGGGGAGTCCTTCCCCAGGTCCTAAAGTTCGCCGTCGTCCGGGGGAGGTGCCGGTCGGGTAGTCCTGGACAGAATTGTCAGTGCCGGGAAGTAGGCTGTCGCCAGTGCAGACGCACTAATGAGTCATKGTCTAAGGGGAAGCTGTAATGACAGAAGCTGTTGAACTTACCGATGAGCAGAAGCGTGCACAGGATGAGCGCATCATCGATGAGCGATCCTCGTCGGACGCCGAACTGCAAACCTTGGTGGATCTGATGTTTGGTAGTCAGGACGAAGGGGTGGACGCCTCATTCGGCATTACGTTGTCGCTGCCCAGCGGGGTTATTTCAGGGATGGCAATTACGCGGGAGGCGTGGACGCGACGGTTGAACGACCTGCTGCGGGCCGCCGGTTCTGAGAAACTTGCAGAAGCGCGCGAGCTCATCTTCGATGCGGTCGAGCCGAAGCGGAAGGAAGCATGGGCAGCCCTGGACGAGGAAGGGCGTCCCACACCGCCGCGCCGATTCATACACCTGAAGGACGCTGAGCTCCAGTCCGGGGGCAAGGTCTTCAGGTTGAAGAACACTCGCGTGGACCTGGCGCAAGTCAGCGCGTGGGAGCTCGGTTCCTGGACGACGCCGCCCGTCGCGGACTAGGCGCCGTGAGTCTCCCGCCCTCGGGCCGCGCGGTATTGCAGGGCGGGCGACTCAGGTAGTCTCGCCGTCCGCGTAAGCGGACGGTGTTCGGACGGAGCCGACGAAGCCGCCAGTCCGGCCTGTTGCCGCGCGCAAGATATGGGAGATCTCCCGGCGCGTCAGGTAAACGCCGGACGTGTCGGTCAGACCGACGGCGTGCTCGCCTAGCGACTCTTGGTTCATGCCACGAGGGTTTTCAAACTCGCGACGGGCCGCCTTCAGGACGACCAGCGTCACAACGGCCGGGGCGGCAGTCCGCCAGGGGTCGCCGACGGCGGTCGATACCTCAGCGAGCGCCAGCGTCGCGGCGTCGTCGAGAGCGGCGGTAGCGCGGGCCAGGTCCTCACCCAGGAGGGCGCCGGACGGGATGCCCAGGCGGGTCTCCAGCGCGGCGACTGGAGGGGGTAACAATGTCATGGTCAGTCCTATCAGTAGACCCAGCGCGGGATGCGGTGGGAGGGGCCGGGGTCAGGCATGGGGGCGGGCCGGGGCGGCATGGCGTCCAGGACCTCGCCGATGATCCAGCGCTTCGTGTGGGCTATCCGCTCGTCCTCGGAGAGTGCCAGCCAGGCGTCAGCGGTGAAGGGGTCTCGAAGCTCTGCGGGCGCCGACGACGCGCGCTCGTCAGTGAAGGGGCGGGCCAGGTCGTAGCCCTCGTTACGGCGTTCCCGGAAGAGGTACTCCCACTGGCGCCGCGAGCGGGGCCGGACGTCGGTCACTTCGCGGCCTCCAGAGTGGGGGCAACGGGGCAGGGAGCGGGGGCGCCGTCGCGGGCGGCATAAGCCTTGGCCGCGAGCCCCAGGTGGAGGTCGCACTTATAGCGCTCGCCGACCGGCTCCTCGCATCCGCGAGCCTCACAGACGCCCGTCTGGATCGCCTGGGTGCGGAGAGCATGATTAGCGCCGCGACGGCAATTCAGGCAACGCGCCTGGGGCCTCCAGGTCTCGACAGAGTCGTGACCCTCCTTGAAGTGGTCCTCCGGCCAGCAACGCTTACAGCGCGGGCACCGGAGGAAGCCTGGGCGCTCGATGAAGGCAGGGGTGGTCTTCTTCTCGACGGCGGCCCAGACGATCTCCGGGTCGGCGTCGGACGGGATATTACGGACGTGGATCTTGGTGGTCATGTAGAGCTCCTGGGGGTCGGGATGGGTTAGGACGCGCTGGCTGCGCGCGCCGGACGGTAAATGAAGGTGCCTTGGAACTTGCGAGGCTCGCCCCAGCGCGCCGAAGCGGCCGAGCGGAGATCAGTGGTGGAGAGGGAGAGGTTGCCAGGGTGCCCAGCGGCCGCGTAGAGGCCAGGGAGGGCGCTCCGGAGGAGCTTGTCCTCGCCGTCCAGGGACGCCCAGAACGGCTCCAGGAGGTCCTCCAGGGGGAAGACGTCCAGGTCCGTAGGGGCCGGGAGAGCGGCGCGGAGAGCCTTCAGGAGAGCCGCCCTGGCGCCGGACGACGCCTTCACGTCGCGGGCAGTGACGGCCAGGGCCGCGCGGTGGTCGCTCCAGGTGTCGGAGTAGCCGGTACGGTCCAAGGCGAGCGCGTTAGGTGCGTCCAGGGCGGCGCGGAGGCCCTTCGCCAGAGCACGCGGACCGATGGACGTCGCCAGGAAGAGCTCCTCAGCGGATTCGTAGTCGGTGGTCCCCGCGTGGGCGGCGGCCTGGAGGCGGTCCGTCTCGTCGTCGAGGACGCCGAGATCGGCAAAGAGGCGGGTCGAGCGGGGAACCGAGGGGGCGAGCTCCTCGGCGGCCTGGGCCAGGACCGAGGAAGCCATACGCGCCGCCTCGTGCTCGTCGACGTGCTCGTCGAGGACGACGAAGCCGAAGCTACGGCGGTAGGCCAGGCCACGGCGGGCCAGGTCCTCGGCGAGCTCTCGGATCGGCAGGAGGCCGACGGGGAAGGCTCCACGGCGGATAGCGGCGAGCGGGGGGAGCGGGGAGGGGCTGGCGGACGGCGCGGCCGTCCAGTCCAGGAGAGAGCGAGTCATGGCGGGGGGGTCCTTCGGGGGTTGGGGCGGTGCCAGGGGCTAGAGGAGCGAGCCAGGGCTACCGGGGAGGCTTCAGGGCACTACGGCCGCTGGCCGTCAAAGAGGCGGAGCCTCTCCGGCGTTTTTGCAGTAGCTATTAAGCGGCAAGCTCGAAAGGCAAAGTGCCCCTTGATGCCCCTTGCGTGCCCCTCGTTTAAGCCCTAGATCTAGCGGAAAGGGGCAAAAGGGGCATGAGGGGCAGCTATGTAGAGAGAACAAGTAGATTGAAGTCAGAACTAGGTACTAAACGTCATTCCGTCACGCCGAGAAGGACCGCCGCTTCGCGGGCCAGGGCAGAGAGGACGCCCTCGTCCGCGCCGTCAGCGAGGGCCTGGCTCTGGCGGATCAAGAGATCCTGGGTCAGCGCGGCGCGGGCCTCCGCGAGCTCCTGGGCGACGGCCTGGCGGCGACGCATGGCCTTGTGTTTACACGCGGCGGCGCAGTACATGGAGCCGAGGCGGCGGGCCTCGTAGTCCGCACGGCAGACGACGCATTTTTCGATCAGGGGCATGGGTGCCTTTCAAGGTCTCGCGACCCGCAGTAGGTAAAAGGGGGGGCCGGAGCCCCTCCTGGAAAGGAAGGGCCCCAGCCTGCAAACTAGGCGGCGGTCAGTACGCGAACGACGCCGCCGTTAGCTACGAGGGAGATCGTGCCGTCCTCGTTGTCGACGGCGAGCGGCATTGCCTGGGCGCCGACGAAGCTGGAGACCAGCGAGCGGTCGGCCGCGACGGTGCCGTCGAAGCTGCGGATGTAGCGGAGGGCGAAGCCGCCCTCGGATACGGAAGCGCCGAACGGGGCGCCCTGGGGCACCTGCGGGGCGCGCACGACGAGGGCGAAGGCTTCGCGGACGAAGCCGACGATCTCGTCAGCGGCGAGGCGGGTCGACTCGACCACGAGGAAGCCTCGGACCTTGCCCTTGTCGTCTATCGCGTCGGCGTCGAGGAGGTCGCCGTAGACGGCGGAGCCGACGGCCGCGACGAGCGGGGCGTCGGTGGAGACGCCGTTGTCGCGGAGGGCCTTCCGCATCTTGGTGAACGTCTTCGCCGGCTCGGAGGCGGTGTAGGTGATCGAGGTCGTCTCCGGGGTCGCCTTCATGGCGGCGGCGACGGTCTTCTCGATGTGCTTCACGATCGCCGTTGCCTGGGGGCGGAGAACCTGAGTCGAGAATTCCTGGATCTCCAGGTCGAGGTCGCCCTCGCTCAGGACGACGTTGTCGTAGACGTGATCCGTCAGGGTTACGTCGATCGACTGTTCGGCGATCTCGTCGGAGACGAGCGGGGTCGAGGTGTCGTAGATTCCGCGAGTCTGGGCGGCAACGGCACCCGGCACGCGGACCTTGATGGTGTTGCCTCGGCCAGCGGAGAAGTCCGCCTCGAAGTCGCGGAAGACGTGAGCCGAGAGGTTCATGTCTTCGCCAACGATATTGGCAGCAACGCGGGCGAGGTTTTCTGCGGTCAGAAGAGTGTTAGGCAAAATGTGCTCCTTATTGAGCGGCGAAGGGAGGGTTGTCCGCACTGCGGAGACGCTCTTCGGCCGGACCTGCCGGGCGAGGATTGTCTAAGGGCGCGCCATTGGGGCGCTGGGGTTTTGCCTGGGCGCGAGAACCTGCTCGCGGGCGGCGTCCGGCCGTCGAAGAGACGACGGCGCGGGGAATCATATGGAGGGGGGAGGCGGAAGCCGCCAGGTGGGCTCGACACGCGACTCATGGCAATAAATCGAGTGGAGCGTCGCCTGGCGACCTCCAGCGTTGCGCACATAGGACCCCCCCGTGTCCGCAACGCACCCGCCGCCGAAGGGATAACACGGCGGGAGAATTGGGCCCTCGGCTGGACGCTCTGCGCGCGGCAAAGTGAGGCGCGGCGTCCGGCCGAGGGGGTTGAGGGCAAGCTGAGCTCTACCCTCTACTAGAGGAGATTGAAGGTTTTAGTCGTCCAGGTGACGCCGAGCCAGGCGGGCGGCGACGGCCTTGCGGACCAGGGCCTCACGGCCCTCGCGGGAGAGCTTCGCGAGGCTCTCAGAGGCGGCCTGGCGGGCCTCCTCGCGCTCCTCTAAGATCAGGGCGCGCTCAACCTGGAGGAGCTTCCTATGGACGCTTTCGGCCTTCTCCCAGCGGTCGACGGCGGCCATGAGGCCCTTGCCGTGGACGTCGTCGAAGGCGCCAGAGACGGGGACGACGTTCTCCTCGAAGGAGATCTCGTCGGAGGCGTACCTGGGGGACGCCCAGGAGACGGAGTCGGAGCGGTCCGCGACGAGGCGGTGGGCCTGGCGGAAGCGTTCGATCCGGTAGTTCAGATTCCGGCGGTTGACGTAGAGGCGGCGGCACTCGCCTGGGTGGGCGACGGCGGGGCGGCCACGGCCAGGCTTGCGGGGTGGGAGCGGGTCGCCGCAGTTGCGGCAGGGTGTAGAGGTCATTTGGGGGGTCGATTCTGGCGGGTTAGGGGGTATTAGAGGAGGGGGCTCTCATAAGAGGAGGGGGACGAGGAGGCGTCTGCTACTCACAGAGTTCTCCCCATGTTGTAGAGGGCCGGGGGCGGGCTCCTGCTCACCCTTCGGGCGACGAGTTGGGGGCGGGGGCCGTCAGTGACGAAGTGACGTTCGAGGGGCTCCCCGGCTTTTGTTGTTAGAGAAGAAGAACTCTTAACAACTAATCCAGGGAACGCCTCTAAACGTCACTTCGTCATCGGAAACGTGACTCCCGGCGTCGGAAATGCGTTTACACGTTCCCGCACGCGGCGCCAGCGGCGTCTCCGGCGTTTACACGCGGGCACGACAAAGCCCCGCCGACGCCGAAGCGAGGACGGGACTAGTGGGTCGGGCTACAGGCGGGCGGCCTCGGCGCGGACGATCGCTTCAGCGGCGCCGAAGGCGGCGGAGGCGTCGTCGAGGACCATAGGCGCCTCGTCTGGGCCCCAGCGGGGATGCCGGGGGGCGGGCTCGTCGGCGTTGTCGTAATAGCGGGCGTCCTGGGCGGCGTCGGGGTTCAGGTGGACGGCCAGCTTGTGCTCAATCCACACGCGGGAAAGATCCCGGCCGGGGCGGACCTCTATATAGAGGAGTGCCCGGACGATCTCGCGTTGCTTGTCGAGGTCGAGCTCGTCGAAGCGGGCGAGGACGGTCTCCTTCATCTCGGCGTACTCGTGCATCTCGAAGGACGGCTTCACGATAAGGCCCTGGGCGATCTCCTGGAGGGCAGACGCCGAACCCTTCTCCGTCCTGGCGCGCTCCAGTTCCACCTCAATAGCCTCGCGGGCGTTCCGCAGCTCGATCAGGCGGGCGCGGGCCATGTTCACCGGGACCAGTCCCTCGTCGCGGTCGGCGATCGTCGCGGCGACGTTGGCCGTGTTCTTCTCGTGCGCCGCGATCAGCGCGGAGACGCTGGAGCCGTTCGCCGACGCCGGGAAGAGGGAGGGGCCGCCAGAGATAAACGCCTTCGCGATCTCGTCGCGGACTCGGGGCTCCAGGATCTTCTTCAGGATTGAGACGTGACCAGGATGCGGCTTGCAGAGGTACGAGCGCATGTAGGTCATGGGGTGGCCGCAGACTCCGCAGTGTGCAAGGCCGGAGAGCAAGTGCCGGGGCTTAGGGCCGGGGGAGGTCTTCCGGGAAGGGTCGGAAAGGATGGCGACTACCTCGGCGGCGAGCTCGGCGTCAACGATTGGGACGACGACGCCGGACTCGATCACGGCGCCCAGGTGGCGGACGCTCCCGGCGTAGTGGGGATTCTTCAGAATGTCAGCGACGCGGCGTGAGCTCCACTCCTTGCCCGGCGCCGGGCTGACGCCCTCGGCGGTGAGCCACTTCGTAGCAGAGCGGAGCGAGCCGCCCTCGGCGACGTGGGCGAAGAGGCGCCGGACGACGACGGCCTCGGCCTCGCGGGGCGTGACGCCGTCAGTCTCGTAGCCGTACCGGCGACGGCCAGGGACGGGACGGCCGCCAGCGGTGCGGGACTCGTTCGCCCGTTTCTGACGCTCTGACTTGCGGCGGACCTCGAAGCGGGCGATACCGGCGAGCATAGTCGCGCGGAACTCGCCGTCGGCGGTCGTGAGGTCGATCTCGCCGTCGACGGTCAGCACGCGGGCGCCGGAGTCGGTAATCTCGATTAGGTCGCGAGTGGAGCGCAGGAGCCGGTCCAGGTCGACGGCGACGACGACGTCGGCGACGCCGTTGCGGAGGTCCTCCAACATCCGGTGCCATGCCGTGCCGGGGCCTCGGCGCTTTGCGGCGCTCGTGTCGTTGTCCTCGTAGAGGCGGCCGACGGTCCAGCCTCGGGCCTCGATCAGTGAGGTGCACCGCTTCATTTGGTTGGTAATGCCTTCGGCGACGTCTTCGGATTGTCGGGCGTATATCGCGGCGGTGGTGGTCATACATCTATTCTACGTTTCTGCCAGCGGAACCGGCTCATTGCGGCGTTGGCCTCCGTCACGGTCGTGGTCGAGGCCCGGTGGCGCTCCGGCGCCCTCAACACGGCCCACCATGCCGAAAGCCTGGGCAGGGCCGTGGGCGCCGTGCCCGGTTCCATCCACAGCGCCAACTCCGCCGGCTGCCACCGGCTTCTCCGTGAAGGCGGCGCGGTATGCGTCACGGATGCCGGGGAGATCGCCGAGCTCGCCTCCCCGAGCGGCGAGGCGATGCCCCCGGACAAGGCAGGCCGGTCTGAGGCCCACGATGGCCTGACCCTGGAGGACCTGATCCTGCTCGATTCCCTGCCGCTGCGGACCACCACCTCGGTCGAGAAGCTGGGCGCGGTGGCCGGGCTGAGCCCGGACTCGGTCCGCGCGGGTCTTGGCCGGCTCGGGCTGCTGGGGCTGGCCGAATCCCGGCACGGCGGCTGGAAACGCTCCGGGAAGGCGGACTGAGATGGCTTGCTTCACCGGGAAGAAGCGGCTCGCCGACCGGCTCCTTGAATGCCGGGGGAATACTGCCAGAGTAAGAGGGTGTCTACACAGGATCCCCCCGCTGCCCCGCCCGCCGCGCCCGACGGCGATATCCAGCTCGCCGCCGCCCGCTTCGGCCGTTACCTGGAAGCGGAACGGGGCAGGTCCGCCCATACCGTGCGGGCCTATCTCTCCGATGTCGAAAGCCTGCTCGCGCACGCCGCAACCGAGGGCGTCCACGACCTTGCCGGGCTGGAGCTCGGGACCCTGCGGCGCTGGCTTGGCGCCCAGAGCGAGTCCGGGAAGTCCCGCGCCACCCTGGCCCGCCGCGCCGCCACCGCCAGGGCCTTCACCGCCTGGGCTGTCCGTGAGGAGCTGATCGAAGCCGACCCGGCCCTGCGGCTCAAGGCGCCAAAGCGGGAGAAATCCCTGCCCGGCGTCTTGCACCAGCAACAGGTCCGGCGGCTCGTGGACGACGCCGAATCCGCCTCGGCCGAGGGGGAACCGCTGGCCTTGCGCAACCGTGCCATGGTGGAGTTGCTCTACGCCACCGGTGTCCGGGTTGGCGAGCTGGCCGGCATGGACGTTGACGACCTCGACCCGGACCGCAGAACCCTCCGGGTGCTCGGCAAGGGCAACAAGGAACGCACGGTGCCCTACGGGCTGCCGGCGGCGCTCGCCGTCGACGACTGGCTCCGCCGCGGCCGGCCGGCCCTCGCAACCGGGACCAGCGGCCCGGCGCTCTTCCTGGGCGCGCGCGGCGGACGGGTGGACCAGCGCCAGATCCGCAGCGTGGTCAAGGAGATGCTGGAACGGCTGGGAGACACCGCCGCCACCGGGCCGCACGCCCTGCGGCACTCTGCAGCGACCCACCTGCTCGACGGCGGGGCCGATCTGCGCGCCGTGCAGGAAATCCTCGGACACAGCAGCCTTGCCACCACCCAGATCTACACCCACGTGTCCGTCGAGAGGCTCCGGCAGAGCTACCAGCAGGCGCACCCCCGGGCCTGAGGATCGCCGGCCGGTCGCGTCCGGCCGGCCGGAAAGGCGCACAAGTCGGCCCGGATTCCTGCCCGGGATTCCGCCCGAATACCCGCCCAGGCCCAAGCGGACCAGGGTCCACCTGCGGGACTGCCGAAGCATGCACGGCGCGCCGGAAAAGACGCGCCGAATCGCACTGGCGTAATGAGGAGGGGTAGGGCAGAATAAAACTCACGCCCGGGAAGTTTCAAGTTGAACTTGAAGCTGGAATGCACTACGTCCCAGCTTTGAACCCGGTTGTATATTAGTAGTCTGGCAGGGACCGCCGGCATAAATTCGGATCCGCGCAACAGACAGACATCCAGGCACAGGTCGTTGGGGAAGACGTACCTACAGCTATGGAGGATGGAATGTCTGTTGCACTGACCCGAGGTGTGTTGTTCGTTCACTCGGCCCCGACTGCCTTGTGCCCCCACGTCGAGTGGGCCATAGGGTCTGTCGTGGACAAGCGGACGGACTTGGAGTGGACCGCTCAGCCTGCCGCGCCCGGAATGTTCCGGGCCGAGCTGTCGTGGACCGGAACGCCGGGCACGGGGGCTCAATTGGCGTCCGCTCTGCGAGGCTGGGCGCACCTGCGCTATGAAGTCACTGAGGAGCCGAGCCAGGGGGTGGACGGCGGCCGCTGGTCGCACACCCCGGAGCTCGGGATCTTCCACGCCACCACTGACGTCCACGGCAACATCATGGTGTCCGAGGACCGCATTCGTTACGCCTACGAATCCGGCGCCGGCGACCCCTCGGCCGTCTACCACGAGCTCTCCCTCGCCCTGGGCGAGGCCTGGGACGAGGAACTCGAGCCGTTCCGGCACGCCGCTGAAGGCGCCCCCGTGCGCTGGCTCCACCAAGTCGGCTAGGGCCTCAACGGGCGCACCACCGCAGTAATTCCATAGCTAGGCGCCAAAAAAGCAGATGGCGGCAATGTTCACGAAGAACATTGCCGCCATCTGCCGTCCCGGCGTGCTGCGGGCGTGCTGCTGGTCGTGCAGCTACACGCTGCGTACCGCGATCACGGCGTTGTGGCCGCCGAAGCCGAACGAGTTGCTCAGTGCGGCGATGCTGCCGGCTGGCAGGTCGCGGGCGGTCGTGACGACGTCGAGCGGGATTTCGGGATCCTGGTTTTCGAGGTTGATAGTCACCGGCGCCTTGCGGTCATAGATGGCCATGACGGTCAGCACGGCCTCTACGGCACCGGAGGCGCCGAGCAGGTGCCCCATCTGGGACTTGGTGGCCGAGACCGCTACCGAGTCCACGTGCTTGCCCAGGGCGGCCTTGAGGGCCGCGTACTCGGGCTTGTCTCCGACCGGAGTGGAGGTGGCGTGCGCGTTGACGTGCACGATGTCTTCAGGTTGGATGCGGCCATCGAACATCGCAGCCTTCAGCGCGCGGGTGGCGCCCAGGCCCTGGGGGTCCGGGGCGGTGATGTGGTAGGCGTCGGCGGTGACCGAGGTGCCCGCCAGTTCGGCGTAGATCCGGGCGCCGCGGGCCAGGGCGTGTTCCTCGGCCTCAAGCACCAGGGCACCGGCGCCCTCGCCCATGACGAAGCCGTCGCGGTCACGGTCGTAGGGGCGTGAGGCGTGCTCGGGATCGTCGTTGCGGCGTGAGAGGGCCTGCATGGAGGCAAAGGCGGCGATCGGCATCGGGTGAATGGCGGCTTCGGCGCCGCCGCACACGACGACGTCGGCCTTGCCGGCTCGGATCAGGTCCAGGCCCACGTGCACGGCCTCGGTGCCGGACGCGCAGGCGGAAACGGGGGTGTGGGCGCCGGCGCGGGCACCCAGGTCCAGGCTTACCGCGGCGGCCGGGCCGTTGGGCATCAGCATGGGTACGGTCATGGGCAGGACGCGGCGGGGACCCTTTTCGCGCAGGGTGTCCCAGGCATCCAGGAGGGTCCAGACGCCGCCGATGCCGGTCGCGAAGGCGACCGCCAGACGGTCGTGGTCGATTTCGGTGATGCCGGAGTCGGCCCACGCCTCGCGGGATGCGACCACGGCGAACTGGGTGGACGGGTCCATGCGCTTGGCCTCGACCCGGGTCAGGACGTCCAAGGCAGGGGTGGAGGCGCGTGCGGCGAAGTGGACGGGCAGTTCGTACTTGGCCACCCAGTCGTCCTCAAGCGTGTGCGCGCCGGAGACGCCCTTGAGCGCGTTCTTCCACATTGTGGGGACATCGCCGCCGATGGGTGTGGTGGCACCCAGACCGGTAATGACTACTTTGCGTGCCATGGGATCACTCTCTGTCGGTGCGCCTGCCGTATCCGGAACCGCGAATGGGATGGCCGGGGCCTGCGAGGGGAACTTTGGGGTGGTGCATTTCGTGGTGGTGCTGGTGGTCCGGTCCGGGCGCTGCTGCAGCGCCCGGACCGGGCACCGGGGTCCGCCGATACTGGCGGAAGCCAGACTAGGCCTGGGCGTTGGCGATGAAGCTGACAGCGTCGCCGACGGTCTTGAGGTTCTTAACCTCTTCGTCCGGGATGCGGACGCCGAACTTCTCTTCGGCGTTGACCACGATCGTCATCATCGAGATGGAGTCGATGTCCAGGTCCTCGGTGAAGGACTTGTCCATTTCGACAGCCTCCGCGGCCAGGCCGGTCTCTTCGTTGACGATTTCAGCCAGGCCGGCCAGGATTTCTTCGTTGCTAGCCATTGATGGCTCCTTTTCTGGTTGTTGCCCTCGGCTGCCGGTGGAATGCCGGCAGCCTAGGGGCGGAAATGATTCAAACCGAGGGTTCGGCTTGGTGCGGGAATGCTTGCGAGCACAGCATGCGGGGCGGGCCCTGAAATTGAAGGACATGCGGTGCAAGGGTGAAACGGGTGGAACGTATTTAGTTCGAAAAAGCGGTGGCTGCCTAAGGAAGCACGACCACCTGGGCGCCGAAGACCAGACCGGCTCCGAAGCCGATCTGCAGCGCCAGCCCGCCGCTGAGCTCGGGGTTTTCCTCAAGCAGGCGGTGGGTGGCCAGGGGGATGGACGCCGCCGACGTATTTCCGGCGTCGGCGATGTCGCGGGCGATCTTGACGGTCGCGGGCAGGTGCAGCTTCTTGGCCATCTCGTCGATGATGCGCATGTTGGCCTGGTGCGGGATGAACGCGGCGAGGTCCTCGGACCGGATGCCGGCGGCGTCCAGGGCCTGCTGGGCCACCTTGGCCATCTCCCACACGGCCCAGCGGAAGACAGTCTGGCCGTCCTGGCGCAGGGTCGGCCACAGGGATGCGTCGGTCACTGCCGCTTCCTCATCGCTGACGGCGGCGCCGTGCTTGCCGGTCAGCGCGAGCTCGCGGATGTCGAGCATGGAGTGGGTCATGCCGATGGCATCCCACTTGCTGCCGTCCGAACCCCACACCGAGGGGCCGATGCCGGGCGTGTCGGAGGGGCCGATCACGACGGCGCCCGCGCCGTCGCCAAGCAGGAAGGAGATGGTCCGTTCCGTGTTGTCGATGACGTCGGAGAGCTTCTCGGCACCGACCACAAGGACGTAGGAGGCCGCGCCGGAGCGCACCAGGGCGTCGCCCTGGGCGATGCCGTAGCAGTAGCCGGCGCAGGCCGCGGAGATGTCGAAGGCCGGGGCCGGCGTCGCGCCGAGTCGGTCGGCGAGGCTCGCTGCGGCGGACGGGGTCGCATACGGGTGGGTGACCGTGGAGACGATCACGGCGCCGAGCTGGGAGGCCTCGATGCCGGCCTTTTGCAGTGCTTCACGTGCGGCGCCCTCGGCCATGTCAATCACGCTGACATCGGCGGGCGCGCGGTGCCGGGTGATGATGCCCGTGCGCTGGCGGATCCACTCATCCGAGGAGTCGATCCACTGGCACACGTCCTCGTTGGTCACGATCACGCTGGGCCGGTAGGCGCCGACACCCATGATGCGGGTGTTTGCCTGCACCGGTGCCTGCTTCAGAGTGGGAACGCTCATGCCCCTCCCTCCAGTTCTGCAAATAGGGCCAGGGCCGCGGAAAGATCGTCCGGGGTCTTGACGGTGACTGTCTTGACGCCGGGCATGCCGCGCTTGGCCAGGCCCGCCAGTGTTCCGGCGGGAGCCAGCTCGATCACGCCGGTCACCCCGCGCTGCACCATCGTCTCCATGCACTGGTCCCAGCGGACCGGACGGGAGACCTGGGCGATCAGGCTGTCGACGGCGGCGGCGCCGTCGGTGACTTCCGCGCCGTCGAAGTTGGACAGCAACGGCACCTGCGGGTCCTTCGGGTGCAGCGACGGACGCAGGGCCTGCAGGGCTGCGCCCGCGGGGGCCATGTGCGAGGTGTGGAACGCGCCCGCGACCTTCAGCGGGATAACCCGGGCCTTGGCCGGCGGGTTCTCCGCCAGGGCCTTGAGCTGCTCCAGGGTGCCAGCGGCGACGGTCTGGCCGGCCCCGTTGACGTTGGCGGCCGTGGCCCCGGCGGCAGCAATGGCTGCCAGGACCTCCGCGGGGTCGCCGCCCACGACGGCACTCATGCCGGTCGGGGTGGCGGCAGCAGCGGCTGCCATACTGTTGGCGCGTTCGCGGACAAACGTCATGGCTTCGGATTCCGACAGGACACCGGCGAGGGAAGCCGCGGTGATTTCGCCGACGGAGTGGCCGGCAAGGATGACGGGAAGCGTGCCGAGTTCGACGTCGAACAGCGACTTTGCCGTCACCAGGCCCGCAGCGACGATCAGGGGCTGCGCGACTGCGGTGTCCTTGATGGTCTCCTCATCGGAGGTGGTGCCATGGGCGGTGAGGTCGATGCCTGCTATTTCGCTGAGGGAGGCCAGGAGGCCTGCGACGGGTGGCAGTTCCAGCCAAGGGGCCAGAAAACCAGGGGTCTGGGAGCCCTGTCCAGGGCAAACGATTGCAAGCACGTAACCAGCTTTCCAAATTACCGCGTGAACATTCGTGTTTTCATGCACCAAGCTCACTGGGTCAGTTTGTAGGAAGTCTACAACGGTTCAGGAGCCGTTGCGGGGAGGTTGCCGCTCCGTGGGGGCCTTCGGCGGGGCAGAAAGCCGGCCCACGACGAGGGCGGTCTGGAGCACGAACGCCTCCCGCGGCAGCAGCGGATCCCAGCCCGTGACGTCGCAGACGCGCTTGAGCCGGTAGCGCACTGTGTTGGCATGGACGAAGAGTTCCCGGGCCGTGGCCTCGAGTGAATGGCCCAGTTCGAGGTACGTGCCGAGGGTCTCCACCAGCCCGTTGGAGGCGGCCAGCAGCGGGCGGTAGATGTTCTTGACCAGCGAGCGGCGGGCGGCGTCGTCGCCGGAGATCACCCGCTCCGGGAGCAGGTCATCGGCCGCCACCGGGCGTGGCGCGGAAGGCCACGCGCGGGCCGCGGTGAGGCCGGCAAAGGCCGACTGGGCAGAGCCGCTGGCCTCGAGGAGGGACCCGGCCTCCGGGCCGTAGACCACCGGGCCGGGGGCAAAGAGTTCGCTGAGTTTCAGGTACGCGGTCTCCCGGTCGTGGACCCCGCCCAGGATCAGGATGAGGCGGTCGCCCTGGATCCCCACAAGGGCGTCCTCGGCGAAGCGCCCCGCTGTGCGCCGCAGTTCGCTGACGTAGCTGGCGCTTGGTTCGGACGGGGAATTCCCTACCATGACGGTGAAGCGCTCCTGTGCTTTCCAGCCCAGGGCCGCGATCCTGGACCGCAGCGCGTCGGTGTTTTCGCCGCGGAGGATGGCATCGACAATCAGGGCTTCCAGCCGGGTATCCCAGGAGCCGCGGGATTCCGCGGCGCGGGCATAGACGTCGGCGGCCGCGAACGCGACCTCCCGCGAGTAGCGCAGCACGGCCTCCCGGAGGGCCCCCTGGTCCGCTTCCGGGGCGATCACCGGGACCTGGTCCTCGACGACTTCCACGACGATCCGGATCAGCTGGAGCGCCTTCTGCAGGCTGATGGAGCGGGTCAGCTCGGTGGGCGCGGTACCGAAGACGTCGGAGAGGATCCACGACGGCGAACTCGGCCGTTCGTACCAGGTGACGAATGCCGCGATGCCGTTCTGGGCCACCATGCCCAGGGCGGAACGTTCATCCGAGTTCAGCCGGCCGTACCACGGCAGGGACTTCTCCAACTGGCGCAGCGTCGTCGTCGACAGCTGGCCCACGCTGGCCCGGAGCTTCTTAAGGGTTTCGGCTTTCTCCGGAGTCATCGCCCTCGAGCTCGGATTGCGTTTTTCGGGAGTGGTGATCGGCTCTGCCATGCATTGAGCATACGGTGCGGGCCGCCCAAGCTCCATTTGTGCGAAGGCTACAACTGCCCTTGTCCTGCATCACAGCGGCCCGCGGCAGTCCAGAGCGCCCCCCGGAGGGAGGCAGGAGGGGGTGGGGCGGTTAACGCCCGACGGCGGCCCCCACCTTTCGGTGGGAGCCGCCGTCGTACGTTCGCTCTTGCGCTGAAGCGCGGTTAGGAGTCGCCGCCCGCGTTGCCGGTGGTGCCGGCGTTCACGTTGTGCAGGCGGTACTTCTCGATGGCCTGGGCAGGTGCCTGGGCATCCACTTCGCCCCGGCGGGCCAGCATCTGAAGGGAACGGACCACAACCGAGTGGATGTCGTTCTTGAAGAAACGGCGTGCCGCGGCGCGGGTGTCGGAGAAGCCGAAGCCGTCCGCGCCGAGTGAGGCAAACTCGTTCGGCAGGAACTGGCGGATCTGGTCCGGCACGGCCTTCATGTAGTCGGTGACCGCCACGATCGGACCGGTGGCACCGGCGAGCTGCTGGGTCACGAACGGGACGCGGGCGGGCTGGCCGGGGTTGAGGAAGGAGTCCTCCTCGGCGGCCATGGCGTCGCGGCGCAGTTCGGTCCAGGAGGTCACGGACCAGACATCGGCGGAGACGCCCCAGTCCTCGGCGAGGATCCGCTGGGCTTCGAGGGCCCAGGGAACGGACACGCCGGAGGCCAGGATCTGCGTGCGCGGGCCGTCAATCTTGGCCGGCGCCAGCAGGTAGATGCCCTTGATGATGCCCTCCACATCGAGTTCCGCCGGTGCGGGCGGCTGCACGATCGGCTCGTTGTAGACAGTGATGTAGTACATCACGTTCCGCGACGGATCGTTGGCGGCAATTTCTTTCCCGGCTTCGCCGGGCCCATACATCCGGTTGAGGCCGTCACGCATGATGACGCCCATTTCGTAGCCGTATGCCGGGTCGTAGGTGATGACGGCCGGGTTGGTTGCCGCCAGCATGGGGGAGTGGCCGTCGGCGTGCTGCAGGCCTTCGCCGGTCAGCGTGGTGCGTCCGGCGGTGGCGCCGATGATGAACCCGCGGGTCATCTGGTCGGCGGCGGCCCAGAAGGAATCGCCGGTGCGCTGGAAGCCGAACATCGAGTAGAAGACGTAGACCGGGATGAGCGGTTCGCCGTGGGTGGCGTAGGACGTGCCGGCGGCGGTGAAGGCCGCCACGGACCCGGCCTCGTTGATGCCGGCGTGCACGATCTGGCCGGAGATGGACTCCTTGTACGCCAGGACGAGCTCGCGGTCCACGGAGAGGTAGTTCTGGCCGTTCGGGTTGTAGATCTTCGCCGTCGGGAAGAACGCGTCCATGCCGAAGGTGCGAGCCTCATCGGGGATGATCGGCACGATCCGCTTGCCGAACTCCTTGTCCCGCATGAGGTCCTTGAGCAGGCGGACAAAGGCCATGGTGGTGGCGGCGTGCTGCTTGCCGGAGCCGCGGTTGGCGACTTCGTAGACCTTCTCGTCCGGGAGCGTGACGTCGGCGTGCTTGGAGCGCCGCTCGGGGACGAAGCCGCCGAGTTGCTTGCGGCGGTCCATCAGGTACTGGATCTCGGGGGAGTCCATGCCGGGGTGGTAGTACGGCGGCCGGTAGAGGTCCGCTTCGAGCTGGTCGTCCGTGATCGGGATGCGCAGGTGGTCGCGGAAGGCCTTGAGGTCCGCGAGGGTGAGCTTCTTCATCTGGTGGGTCGCGTTGCGGCCCTCGAAGTGGGTGCCCAGGCCGTAGCCCTTGACCGTGTGCGCC
>NZ_JBFTZW010000055.1:0-22238 GCF_056406555.1 Arthrobacter sp. P1_B4 | reverse complement strand
GCGGTGATCGTCGAAACCGTCCAGGGCGAGGGTGGGCTCAGGGCTGCCCGGGCGTCCTGGCTGCGAGGCCTTGCCGAGCTGTGCCGGGAACACGACATCCTGCTCATCGTGGATGATGTGCAGGCCGGCTGCGGACGGACCGGGAACTTCTTCAGCTTCGAGGAAGCGGGGATCACTCCGGATATCGTCTGCCTGTCGAAATCCATCTCGGGCTTTGGACTGCCTTTGGCACTGACACTGTTCAAACCCGGACTGGATATTTGGAAGCCTGGCGAGCACAACGGAACTTTCCGGGGGCACAACCCGGCTTTCGTCACCGGCGCCGCTGCCCTGGAGCACTACTGGCGGGACGGCAGCTTCCAGTCAAGCGTCGCGGGGCTCAGTTCCCAGCTCCACGAGGGGCTTACCCAGATCGCAGCGGGCGTCGAAGGCGCCACGGTCCGTGGCCGGGGACTGCTCGCGGGTGTTTACTACCCCAACCCCGAAACTGCGGAGAAGATTGCGGCCGAATCCTTCGCCCGTGGTCTGCTCGTGGAAACGTCCGGACCCGAAGGTGAAGTGGTCAAGACGATGCCCGCGCTGACTATCAGCCCCGAGGATCTTCAGAAGGGACTCGATATTCTCGCTGCAGCCGCGGTGACTGTGACCGGGGAGCCGGTGGCCTTGGGATCAACCATTTGAGCATCCGAACAGGGCAAAACGGCTCAAAGGGGCCAGTGCCCCTTGCAAGAATCGAAGTAGATTTCGGGGAGCAAAATGGGTACCCGCAAGGCAACAGCTTTCAACGACAGTGATCTAGCGGAGACCGACCGGGCGATTCCCCCGGGTAGTGTCATTGTTCAAAAGTTTGGCGGTTCGTCTCTGGCGGATGCCGCGGGTATCCTCCGGGCAGCCGAGCGGATCGCCAAAACACGGACCAACGGCTATCGGGTCGTGGCGGTGGTGTCCGCCATGGGGGACACCACCGATGAACTCTGCGATCTTGCCGCGGAAGTTTCCGCCCGGCCGCTGCCTGTGGACCTTGACGCCCTGCTGAGCATCGGCGAGCTTGTGTCCTCGGCCCTTTTGGCGATTGCCCTGGCGGACCTCGGCCAGCTGCCCCGCACATTTACCGGCAGTGCGGCCGGCCTCATCACCGACAACATCCACGGCAAGGCACACATCACTGATGTCAGGCCGGACCGCGTCCGCAGCAGTCTGGCCCGTGGCGAGGTCCCCATCGTCGCAGGATTCCAGGGCAGGACGCAGAAACGGAACAGGGTGACCACGCTCGGCCGTGGCGGCTCGGATCTCACCGCGGTCGCCCTGGCCGCTGCGCTCGAAGCCGATATTTGCGAGATATACACGGACGTCGACGGCGTCTACACCGCGGATCCCCGGGTTGTCCCGACGGCGCGGAAGATCGAGATCCTCTCTAGCGAGGAAATGCTTGAGTTCGCCGCCTCCGGCTGCAAGGTACTGCACCTGCGGTGTGTTGAATACGCCCGCCGGTTCGGTATTCCGATCCATGTGAGGTCCTCCTTCGTGCCGGAGCCCGGGACGTTGATCCTGCCCGGCCTTGACCGTCATCCACCGCTCCAGCCCGCCAGGGAACAACCCGAGGTGACCGCAGTAGCCGGGGTCAACTCGGCGTCGAAAATCACTGTGGTGGGAATTCCGGACCAGCCGGACAGCATGGCGCGCATCTTGCATGTCCTCTCTCGTTCCGGGGCGCATGTCCAGGCAATTGTCCAAAATACGGCCGGCCCCGGCCCGAGGCGTTCCGACGTTGCCCTGATCGTGCCTGCTGCCCATGCGGGCAACGCCCTTGCCGTGCTGGATGCCGAAAAGGGAAGCATTGGATTTGAAGGTTTGCAGCACGAGGACCGGGTAGGCCGGGTGTCCATTACTGGACTGGGCATGCGGTCGTCCCCGGAAATCTTCTGCACCTTCCTCAAGGCCCTGTCCGACGCCGACGTGGAGCTCGATCTCGTCGACATCTCCGAGACGTCCGTGGGGGCTGTCACGCACGCCGACCGGCTCGCGGATGCCGAGCGCGCTGTCCGGCGGGCCTTCGGCATGACCCCGGCGGACGAGGCAACGGCGGCCGGTCATGAAGGCCATCTCACACCCGCTGTTGGCCCCCCGCTCCAGACGTGGGTCCCGATTTCCGGCCAGGATATGACCCCTGTTCCGGCGGGCGACAGAACTGTGGCACGTCACTTCTAGCGAAGGAGCTAAAGGATGGGCAAGACCGCGAGGACCGGCAACGGCCTCACCAGACCTCCCGAGTTGCGGGGAATCATGTCGATGATCGGCGGCTCGGAAGGCGGAACTGTCCTCACGTCGGCTGCGCCCGATCAGGCCGCTCGCTGGCAGCGGGGCGAGCGGTTGGACCGGCTGTTTGAGGATAGTTGCGACCGCTTGCGGGAACAGGGGCGCGGCGACCAGGTTGCAGTCGATGCGGGGGACGTTGTCCTGACGTACACGGAGCTGGATGAACGGGCGAACCAGCTGGCGCGGCATCTCCTGGTGTGCGGTGCCCGGCCGGGTGACCGCATCGCCCTGCTGTTTGACCAGCCATGGCGGGCCTACGTGGCAATGCTGGCTGTTCTGAAGATCCACGCGGCCTATGTTCCCCTGGACCCTGGGTTTCCCCCTGACCGTCTTCAGTACATTGTCGAGGACGCCAACGTGGCCATGGTCCTGTCTCTGTCCCATCTGAGGGATCTGCTGCCTGAGGTAGCCGCCGTCACGGTGTGCGTCGATGATGTGCAGGCCCAGATCGACGCCGAGGAATCCTCCCGTTTGGGAACCGCGGACCATGGCGGAACCAAGGATGAGCTGGCATACATTATCTACACCTCCGGCTCGACCGGCCGGCCCAAGGGCGTGGCAGTGGAGCAGGCCAGCATCTGCAATTTTGTCCGGGTGGCCTCTGACATCTACGGGATTGAGTCCACTGACCGCGTGTACCAAGGCATGACGATCGCCTTCGATTTCTCGGTGGAGGAAATCTGGGTTGCCTGGATGGTCGGAGCCACGCTGGTGCCCAAACCGGGCCGGTCCAGCATGCTGGGTGCCGAACTCGCTGAGTACCTGCAGGAAAAACGGATCACCGCCCTTTGCTGCGTTCCAACGCTGCTGGCCACGCTTGACGAGGACCTGCCCGATTTGCGGTTCCTGCTGGTCTCAGGAGAGGCGTGCCCGAAGGATCTCGTGATGCGCTGGCACCGCCCCGGCCGGCGCTTCCTGAACGTCTACGGCCCCACCGAAGCGACCGTGACTGCCACCTGGTCGGTCCTGGACCCGGACCTGCCCGTGTCCCTCGGAGTGCCCTTGCCCACCTACACCGCGGTCATTGTGGATCCCGCCGAGCTTCGGGCCCTGCCGCGCGGTGAAATGGGAGAAATCGGCCTCGCAGGGGTGGGGCTGGCGCGCGGGTACGTGAACCGTCAGGACCTGACAGAGCGGGCCTTTGTCCCGGATTTCCTCGGAATTGAGAACAATCCCTCCGGCCGGATTTATCGCACCGGGGACCTCGGACGGGTGAACGACGACGGGCAGCTCGAATATTTCGGCCGGATCGATACCCAAGTCAAAATACGTGGCTACCGCATCGAACTGAGCGAAATAGAATCCGTCCTCCTGCAGCTCCCCGGCATTGCACAGGCAGTCGTACAGACGTATGAGCCGGAACAAGGAACCGTGGAGCTGGCCGCCTACTACACCCTGCGCCAGGACGTGGAGGGCGTGGATGCTCATGACCTCCACCGGATGCTGCGCACCAGGCTCCCCGGATACATGGTTCCTGCCTATTTTGAACAGCTGGACTCCATTCCCATGATGGCCAGTGACAAAGTGGACAGGAAGCGGCTACCCCGTCCCGAGCACAGGATCAGCCGGGCGGCTGCGGGGTCCTTCACTGCCCCCACAACCGCCGCCGAAGAGGCCCTGGCCGCGCAGCTTGGCACCGTCCTGAGCCTTGAGAAGGTTTCCACCGATGCCCACTTCTTCAACGACCTTGGCGCCGACTCGCTGTTGATGGCCCGCTATTGCGCCCGCATCAGGAAAGAAACCGCCCTGCCCGCAGCCGCGATGCAGGATATCTATGAGAACCCGACGGTCCGGCAGCTCGCCGCCTGCCTCGAAGCCCGGCACAGTGAATCCGTCCTCGTTGCGGCCGTAGCAGAGACCGACGCTGTACCCCCGGTTCCGATGCCACCACCCAGCACCTTCCAGTTCGTCATGTGCGGGGCAATTCAGTTGCTGATTTTCCTGGCTTACACTTCGTACGCTGCTTCCCTGCTGATTATCGGCTTCCAGTGGACATCCGGGGGCAGCAATCCATTTGACATGTGGCTGCGGTCCATTGGTTTCGGCGCCGCCATGTTCCTGATCCTTTCCGTGACCCCGATCCTCGCCAAGTGGATTCTGGTTGGGCGGTGGAAGCCGGGCAACATCCGAATATGGAGTCTGGCTTATCTCCGTTTTTGGGCAGTCAAGACACTTACCAGGGCAAATCCACTGGTCTTGTTCGTCGGCTCTCCGCTGTATGTGGTGTACCTGCGGCTCCTGGGTGCAAAGATCGGCAAGGGGGTGGTGATCTTCTCCCGGAAGGTGCCCGCGTGCCCGGACCTGCTCAGCGTCGGTGACAACACAGTCATCCACAAGAACTCCTCGTTCCAATGCTATCGGGCACGCTCGGGCATGATTGAAACCGGTCCCGTGATGCTGGGCAGAAATGTCCTTGTGTCGGAGAAAACCACGTTGGACATCGCTACGTCGATGGGAGACGACACTCAGCTGGGACATGCTTCATCGTTGCAGACCGGGCAGGTTGTACCTGGTGGACAAATCTGGCACGGTTCGCCTGCTGCGCGCACCAACACCAATTACCTGCGTGTCCCGCCCACTAATTGCGGCACGCGACGCAGGGTCATTTTCAGCCTTCTCCAGTTGTTCAACCGTTTGGTCCTGGTGGTTCCGGCGGGCCTTCTCGGGCTGGCCGTGCTCCTGCCCCCCTACCTGAGCACGGGACACCTGCAGCCGGGCTCCCCAAACTTTTTCATAGACGTACTCGCCGTAACAGTGGTTCTGTTCGTTGTCGGGCTGATCACCGGCCTGATCATCATCTTCAGCATCCCGCGTTTGCTCAACCGCTTCATCAAGCCGGAAAAGGTCTATCCGCTGTACGGCGTGCACTTCACCATCCAGCGCATGATCGCCCGCGTGTCCAACGTCAAACTGTACAAAGATGTCTTCGGCGATAGTTCGTACATAGTGCACTATCTGAAGGCCTTGGGTTATAACCTCGGCAGGGTGGAGCAAACCGGGTCAAACTTCGGCCCCACACTGGCCCACGAGTCGCCGTTCCTGAGCTCAGTGGGAACAGGAACTATGGTCGCGGACGGCCTCAACATGATGAACGCCGACTTCTCAAGCACGTCGTTCCGTCTCTCGCGGGTCCACCTGGCTGGCCACAACTTTCTCGGTAATGCCATCAGTGTTCCGATCGGATCCAGGGTCGGGGAGAACTGTCTCTTGGCCACGAAGGTGATGATTCCGATCGACGGTCCGATCCGTGCGGATGTGGGCCTGCTGGGGTCACCGCCGTTCGAGATTCCCCGGTCTGTTCAGCGTGACGCCCAATTTGATGAACAGACGATTGCAGAGGCGCGGAACAGCGCTCTCCCGGCAAAGAACCGGCACAACATCCTGAGCATGGTGCTGTTCCTGGCCGTGCGCTGGTTCCTGTTGTTTGTTGCCACGTTTAGCGCCGCCGTTGCCGTGTCGGCATTCAGCTTCCTCGGTGTGCTGGCGATCGCAGCCATGATGCTCACCTTGCTGCTGTTCCGCGTACTGATTGCCGTGCTTGTTGAGCGCTCGGTCATGGGCTTCCGCCACCTGAAGCCGCAATACTGCTCCATCTACGACCCCTACTTCTGGCGGCACGAACGTCTATGGAAGCTGCTGGCCATGCCGGGCTTCAACGGAACCCCGTTCAAGCCCGTGATCTGGCGAATGCTGGGCGTCAAGGTCGGCAAGCGGCTCTACGATGCCGGCGCCAACATACCGGAGAAAACTCTTGTGGCTATCGGTGATGATTGTGCGTTCAATGAAGGASCCACCATTCAGGGCCACTCCATGGAAGACGGGGCCTTCAAGTCCGACTACATCGTTCTCGGCAACCGCTGCTCCCTTGGCGTGGATTCGTGGGTCAACTACGGGGTGACGATGCAGGATGGTTCGTCACTCGGTGCCGACGCCCTCTTGATGAAGGGCGAAGACGTCCCGGAAGATGCAACCTATACCGGCAACCCGGCGCGCGAGGTGACGGTCCCCGCAGCACCGTCAACCCTCGCGGCCTTGGTGTCCAGCGGGCCCCGTCACAGGGACGGCGTCGCGGCGGCTGGTGGCCGCCCGAAGCCCTCTAGGGGATCCCACGGAACCCATGCAGCACATGGCGCCCGTGGCACCCACGGGACGCTCCCGGCATCGCGGGACAAGGCAGGGACGCCGGGTTCTGGTTCCTAGTGCGAACTGGTTGGCAGGGGAGCGTCTTCGGGGAAGTCGTCGGGGAAGTCCTCGGTCACGGCCGGCCCGGAATGGCGTCCACGGCGCAGCGACTTCTGCAGTGCCCTGCGCTCGCGCCGGCCTTCCACGAGCCGGTACAGCACCGGGACCAGGATGAGTGTGAGGGCGGTGGAGGAGATCAGGCCGCCGATCACCACGATCGCCAGGGGCTGGGAGATGAATCCGCCGCCGCCAGTCAGTCCCAGCGCCATCGGTGTCAGGGCGCATACCGTGGCGAGCGCCGTCATGAGGATGGGGCGGAGGCGCTGGCGGGCGCCGTGCGTGATCGCGTCCGCCACGTTCATCCCGGGTTCGCCGTTGCGCGGCTGGCGGTACTGGTTGATGAGGTCGATCAGCACAATCGCATTGGTCACCACGATGCCCACGAGCATCAACATGCCGATCAGCGACGGCAGGCCCAACGGCACGCCGGTCACCACGAGCAGGGCGATTGCGCCTGTCGCGGCGAACGGGACGGAGACCAGCAGGATCAGCGGTTGCACGAGCGATTTGAACGCAGCCACCATGATCACGTAGACGATCGCGATGGCAGCGAGCAGTGCGAGTCCGAGCTGGCGGAACGAATCGGCCTGCTGCGTCGTGGCACCGCCGATCGTGGCGGTCACCCCGGGCGGCAGCTGGACTGACTTGAGCCGGTTCTGCACCTCGGTGCTGACCGCGCCGAGGTTGGAGCCCGACGGCGTCACCGAGACCCGCGCGGTGCGCTGGCCGTTGCTGGCGGTGATGGAGACGGGGACGTCCACCTGCTCTACCGAGGCGATGCTGCCCAGCGCAACGGCGCCGGCCGCCGTCGGGAGCGGCATGTCCCGGACGGCCTCGATGCTCGTGAAGCGGGTGCCCTCGCCAATCCGGACCGGGAAGTCGTTGGTGTCGATGCGGATCGTTCCGGCCGGAATCGGGCTGATCGTGGCGGCCAGGACCCCGGCCACGCGCTCCTCGTTCAGGCCGGCCGCGACGGCCTTGGCGCGGTCCACCTTGACCTGGACCACCGGCTGGCTGGCGGCCAGGTTGGTGGCCACTTCGCTGCTGCCCGGGACACCGTCCATGGCCTTGACCATCGCGTCACTGGCCGTCTGGAGATCGGCGGTGGTGGCGGCCTTGAGGGTGATGTCCACGGTTGACGAAGTGCCGAAGCCGCCCTGCTGGGAACCGACCGTGATCTTTCCGGCGTCGCCGAGCTTGGAGAGTTCGCTGCGGACGGTCTCCTGGAGCTTGCCCTGGTTGGCTTTCTCGTCCGTCACCACGGTGAACGTCGAATTGGACGCGCCGGAGGAGAGCAGGGCCGAGAAGCCGGTTTGGGCGTTGCCGGTGGTGGCCTGGACGTCCTTGATTCCGTCGATGCCCCGCAGGGTGTCCTCGACGCGGATCGCCGAAGCGCTGGCCTCGTCAAGGCTGGTCCCTGCCGGCAAGGCCTGCTTGACGGTCATGCTGTTCTCGCCGGAGCGCCCCAGGAGGTCGGTGGCGAGCAGCGGGGACATCGCCACGGTGCCGGCAAGCACCAGGGCCGCGGCGACCAGGGTGAGGACCGGGTGCCGCTGCGTACCGGACAGGACAGGCAGGTAGCCGCGCTGCAGGAGCGTGCTCTGCTCGGCCTCGTGCGCCTTGGTGGCAATGCCAGCGGCAGACGCCGGAGAGCCGGTGACGGCGGGCGCGCGCAGGAACCAGTAGGCCAGCACCGGCACGATGGTCAGCGAGACCAGCAGCGAGGAGAGCAGGGCGATGGTCACTGTCAGGGCGAACGGCCGGAACAGCGCACCGGCCAGGTCGCCGACGAAGGCGATGGGCAGGAAGACGGCCACGGTGGTCAGGGTGGACGCCGTGATGGCGCCGGCAACTTCGCGGATGGCCGTCCCGATCGCGGTGATCTTGTCCTCGCCGTAGCTCAGGTGCCGTTTAATGTTTTCGATGACCACGATCGAGTCGTCCACGACGCGGCCGATCGCGATGGTGAGCGCGCCAAGGGTGAGGATGTTGAGCGAGTAGCCGGTGCCCGAGAGGCCGATGAACGTGATCAGCAGGGACAGCGGGATGGACACTGCCGTCACCAGGGTGGCGCGTACGGACATCAGGAACACCAGGATCACCAGGACGGCGAAGCCCAGACCCAGCAGGCCCTCGGTGGTGAGGTCCTTGATGGACTTCTCGATGAACGGCGCCTGGTCGAAGACCGGGGTGAATTTGGCGTTGGAGCCAAGCTCGGCCTCAAGCTGCGGGATGGCGTCCTTGACCGCGTGGGAGATCGCGACGGTGTCGCCCTCGGGCTTCTTGGTCACGGACAGGGCGAGGGTTTCCTTGCCGTTGGTCCGCGTGATTGACGTGCGCGCGTCCTCGACCAGGCTGACGTCCGCCACGCTGCCGATCGTCGCCGCATCGCGGGCCGCGCCCAGGGGGAGGGCCTTGATGGCGTCGAGGGAGTCCACCGGGCTGCCGATCTGCAGCGAGAGGGTCTTGCCCTGTTCCTCGATGGTGCCCGCCGGGACCAATGCACCGTTGTTCTTCAGCGCGTCGCTGATGGCCTGGAGGCTCGCGCCCGATGCCGCCAGATCCCGGGGCCGCGGCAGGATCTGGATGTGCTGCGTGGCGCCGCCGGTCACGTCGGCGCCGCGCACGCCGTCGAGCTTCTGCAGCCTGGGGACGCTGAGCCGGGCGAGATCGGCGTTGAGTTCACTGAGCGGTTTGTCCGAGGACACGGCCAGGAAGACGATCGGGAAGTCGCTGATGCTCCCGGCGATCGCCTGCGGCTGCACGTCCTTCGGCAGGGCCTGCTTGGCGTTGGAGATGGCGCGGTCGATCTGGTTCCGGGCACGGTCCAGGTTGGAGCCGTAGGTGAACGCCAGGGAAATCTGCGAGACGCCGTTCCGGGACGTTGATGACGTCGATTCCAGCCCCTCGACGCTGTTCAGCGCCTTTTCCAACGGGGCACTGATCTGCTTGTCCACGACTTCCGGCGACGCACCGGGCATCGAGGAGATCACGGTGATCTGCGGGAACTCGATGGAGGGGATGAGCTCCTGCTTCAGCGAGGACATCGTGATCACGCCGAAAACGCAAGCGAACACCGTGATCAGCGCGATCAGGGCCCGGTTGGCGAGAGACAGCTTTGCGAGCCGGAACATCTCATGGTCTCCTGGTGGGTCGGGGGCGTCCTGCACAACGGGACATCAAAAAACGGGGACGTCACGGGTTGCAGCGGTCCCAAACCAGCAGTGTAAACCAGCCGCGGCCGGGCGCCGGCTTAGTTGCTGGCGGTGACCTGTTCGAGTTGCAGCGTCTTGGCCGTCTCGGCCTCCAGCTTGGCGGCGAGCTCAGGGTTGTCGTTGAGCTTGACGCCGTAGCCGGGCATCATGTCCTTGAGCTTGGACTGCCAGCCCTTGAAGTTCTTCGGGAAGGACTTCTGGAGCAGCTCGATCATGATCGGCACGGCGGTGGACGCGCCCGGGGATGCGCCAAGCAGGGCGCCGATGGTGCCGTCGCGTCCGGCGATGACCTCGGTGCCGAACTGCAGCACGCCGCCCTTCTTCGGGTCCTTCTTGATGATCTGGACCCGCTGGCCGGCGGTGATGAGCTCCCAGTCGCCGTCCTTGGCCTCGGGGTAGTACTCCCGCAGGGCCTCGACCTTGTCGCCGTGACGCTTGGCGACTTCCTTGATCAGGTAGGCGGTGAGGTCCATGTTGTCCTTGGCCACGGCCAGCATCGGGATGATGTTGGAGGGGCGGATGGACAGCGGCAGGTCCAGGTAGGAGCCGCTCTTGAGGAAGTTCGTGGAGAAGCCGGCGTACGGACCGAACAGCAGGGAGCGCTTGCCGTTGACGTAGCGGGTGTCCAGGTGCGGCACGGACATGGGCGGAGCGCCGACAGACGCCTGGCCGTAGACCTTCGCGCTGTGCCGGGCAGCGATGCTCTCGTCGGTGCAGCGGAAGAACTGGCCGGAGACCGGGAAACCGCCAAACCCCTTGCCTTCCGGGATGCCGGAGGCCTGCAGCAGGTGCAGGGCCCCGCCGCCGGCGCCGACAAACACGAACTTCGCGTGGATGGAGCCGTGCTCGCCGCTCCTGGCGTGCTTCAGCGACAGGTCCCAGCCGCCCCCGGACGCGCGCTTGATGTCGCTGACGTTGTGGCCGTAGTTGATCTCCACGCCGTTGTTGCCCAGGTAGGTGGTCAGCTCGCGGGTCAGGGCGCCGAAGTCGACGTCGGTGCCCTCGGCGGCGCGGGTTGCCGCGACGCGCTGCTTGGGGTCGCGGCCCTTGACGATCAGCGGGGCCCACTTGGCGATCTGCGCGTGGTCCTCGGAATACTCCATCGAACGGAACAGCGGGTTCGGCTTGAGTGCCTCGTAGCGGGTGCGGAGGAACTTGGTGTGGTCCTCGCCGATCACGAAGCTCATGTGCGGAACGGTGTTGATGAACCCCTTGGGGGAGCCGATCAGCGAGTTCGAGACGAGGTGGGACCAGAACTGGCGGGACAGCTGGAACTGCTCGTTGATGTTCAGGGCCTTGCCGGGGTCCACCGAGCCGTCTTTGGCTGCGGGGGAGTAATTAAGCTCACACAGGGCAGCGTGTCCGGTGCCGGCGTTGTTCCACGGGTCGGAGCTTTCCAGTCCGGGCTCGTCCAGACGCTCAAAGAGCGAGATGGTCCAGTTCGGCTCAAGCTGCTTGATGAAGGCGCCGAGCGTGGCGCTCATGATGCCGCCGCCAATCAGGACGACGTCGGCGTGTTGGGTCTTGGAAATGAAAGTCACAATCAGTCTCCGATAGCAGCGGCTCTGGCTGTCACAGAATATCCCGCACCGCCCACTAACTGAAATTGGCCCCGGGCGTCAAGGCCTTAGCTCGACCTTTGTGAAAACTTCGTTCAGTACCGGCGACGCCGGGTACTTCAGCACCCGGTCCGAGAGCGCCAGGGCCGAGATCGGGAAGGCAATGGGAACCGCGGGCACCGTGGCCGCGATCTGCCCGTTGATGGTCTGGTACTCCTCGGTGCGGTCCTTGCCGTCCGGCAGGCCGCGGGCCCGGGCGATCTTGGAGAAGACCTGGGGATCCTGGTAACCGAATTCGCCGGTGTTCTCGCCGAAGAGCGGGCCCACGAAATTGTCGGGGTCCGAATACGATCCGTTCCAGCCGAGCAGGTGCAGGGCGTGGTCGCCCGGGGACGTGACCTTCTGCAGGTAGCCGTCAGCCCAGTCCACCGGTACGGGCTTGACGTTGAGCCCGACGGCGGTCAGTTGACGGCTGATTTCGGCGTACACCTTTTCCGGCGTCGGCAGGTAGGGCCGGGTGACGTTGAGCGGATAGTAGAACTTCAGCTCCTCGCCCTTGTAGCCGGCCTCGGCCAGGAGTTCCTTGGCCTTGCCCGGGTTGTAGCCGAGCGCCGCGGCGTTGTTGTTGAAGCCGCTGAGCTTGGGTGGAACGAACTGGGATGCCTGGGCCGTGTTGTCGATGAAGAACCGGCGGATCAGCGTGTCCTTGTCCAGCGCCATTTCGATCGCCTGGCGGACCTTGAGGTTCTGCAGGATGGGGACTTGCTGGTTCATGCCCAGGTACATCACGGAGAACGGGTCCCGCTGGATGATCTGCTTTCCGCTCTTGACCAGTTGGTCAAAGTTTCCCACGGTGACGGCGTCGTAGGCGTCGATCTTGCCGTCCAGGAGCGCCYGCATCCGGGTCTGCGGGTGATCGTAGGTCACGAACTTGATGGTGCCGATCTGCCCCTTGTCCCCCCAGTAGTCCTTGTTGCTGGCCAGGGTGACGCTGCCCGAATCCCAGGAGCCGAAAACGTACGGTCCTGTGCCTACCGGGTGGAGGCCGTAAGCGGATACCGGCTGCCCGCCCCGGCTCTGGTTCAGGACGTCAGCGTTCTCCGCGGCGAGGGCCTTGGGCGAAGAGATCGCGAAGGCCGGCAGGGTGAGGGCCTGGAGAAAACCCGTGAAGGGCTGGGTGAGGCCGATCCGCACATTGTCCGGCGCGACGGCGGTGCAGTTCTTGTATATGGACAGCGGCGCCTGGTCCGCATGGGCCTTGAAGACGCCCTTGAAGGTGGTACCGGTGGCCTGTTCGCGGAGGGCCGGTGAGAAGTTGAACCAGCGGTTGAAGTTGGTGCAGACCGCGGCGGCATCGAACGGTGTCCCGTCCTGGAATTTGACGTTCCCGCGCAGCTTGAACTCGTAGGTCCGGCCTTCATCGCTCTGGGACCATTCGGTGGCCAGCAGCGGCGTGGGCTGGCCGGTGGTCTGGTCTACGCCCACGAGGCCCTCCAGTACCTGCCGGGTGACGCGGTAGGACTCGACGTCGGAGACCAGGGCAGGATCGAGCCCGAGCGGCTCCGAGCCAGTGCCGAAGGTGAAAAGCGCGGTAGGTGCCGCGCTGGCGGTGGCAGAGGCGGTGGTGGAGCTGGGTGCCGGGCCGAGGCTGCCCGTGCAGGACGCGAGCGGCAGGACAAGGAGGGCGGCCCCAATGCTGGCGGCAATCCGCCGCACTGTCCTGCTGGGCACTGTACTGCTGGGCACTCGAGAATCACCTCTGGGAACTGGATGGCCCGCCGGCTGCGGACCAGCCCCAGTCTAGTTGACGGCCGGGTCCGCCAGCTCTTGTGGCACACCGCCGCAAGGCGCACGGCAGCGCAAAAAAGCGGAGGCCCGCACCTGGTGGTGCGGGCCTCCCCTTCTCCTAGTGGTCCAGGGAGTCAGGCTGGAGCCGGGCAGGAGTGCAAAAGGGCTGACTACTTGGGCATCAGGACTGAGTCGACCATGTAGACAGTGGCGTTGGCGGTCTGGACGCCGCCGCAGACAACGTTGGCGCCGTCAACCTTGAGGGCATCCTTGGTGCCGGTGACCGTCACCGAACCGCCTTCAACCGTCTTGTGGGTGCCGACGATCTGGTCCGGGGTGATCTTGCCGGGGACAACGTGGTAGGTCAGGATCTTGCTCAGCGTGGCGTCGTCCGTCTTCAGGGCCTCGATCGTGGCCGGATCGATCTTCTTGAAGGCGTCATCCGTCGGGGYGAAGACGGTGAATTCGCTGCCGTTGAGCGTATCCACCAGGTTGACCTTGGGGTTGAGCTTGCCGGACACGGCGGCGGTCAGGGTGGTGAGGACCGGGTTGTTGGACGCCGCGGTGGCTACCGGGTCAAGCGCCATGCCGGAGACGGAGCCGGCACCGCTGGGAACCTGGGCGGCGTAGGCGGCGCAGCCGGAGCCGACGAGGTTGGCGGCCGGATCCATGGCCGCAGCGGAGGCGCTCGTGGAGGGGGAGGCCATGCTGGATTCCGCCGGTGCGGAGGACGGGGCCGAGGAGGCGGGGGCCGACGAGGCGCTGGATCCGCCACAGGCAGTGAGGCTGAGCATGGCGGCAGCTGCGATACCTGCAACGGCGAACGTGGTGCGCTTGATGTTCTGCATTTCGGTTTCTCCTTTGTTGTGCCGATGTTTGCCGGCGGCGAATTTTTGCCGCTGCGGCCCTTTCCCGACTGTTGGGCACCGACCCTTGGTTGGTGTCTCAATGGGTATTCGGCCGCTCGGAGGAAACGGATGGGTGCGGATGTGAAATTCTTTTTGGCGGCGTCAAAACTCCTGAAAAATCCCGGAACAGCGCCGGAAACCACAAGAACCCCGGTCCGAAGACCGGGGTTCTCTCTGTGCGCAAGGGGGGACTTGAACCCCCACGCCCGAAGGCACAGGAACCTAAATCCTGCGTGTCTGCCAATTTCACCACTCGCGCGCGGCGCCGTCGTCCCGGGGAAGAACCCCGGAGGCGGGCGCCAGGCTCTATTGTACCTATTGCCGGTTTGCTGGTTGCAACGGCTGCCGCGGGCGGACGGACCGGAGACCGGGGACTAGGCGTCGAGGTTCAGGTCCCGGCGAAGTTTGGCGACATGCCCGGTGGCCCGGACGTTGTACTGTGCGACGGCAACCCGGCCGTCGGCGTCGACGACGATGGTCGAGCGGATCAGGCCCTGGTAGGTCTTGCCGTAGTTTTTCTTTTCGCCCCAGGCCGCGTAGGCCTCGGCGACGGAGTGGTCTTCGTCAGAGAGCAGCGGGAAGTTCAGCCCTTCGGCGGCCGCGAACGCGGCAAGCTTCCCGACGGGGTCGGGGGAGACGCCCACGACGTCATAACCGGCGGCCTGAAGCGCGCCGAGGGAATCCCGGAAATCGCACGCCTCCTTGGTGCATCCCGGCGTGGCGGCTGCCGGGTAGAAGTAGAGCACGGTCTTCCTGCCCCGGAAATCACGCAGGCTGACGTCCTGTCCTTCGGCGTTCTTGAGGGTGAAATCCGGTGCTGTGGCACCGGCGGTGAGTCGCTCGGACACGGGTGTCTCCTTGGTGAGGTTGGTCATGAAGCGGGGTGATAATCCAGCGTAGTGACGCGATCGGCGCCGGACGAATCCGCTGCTGGCTATACTCTTGGGTATGCCTGATATGGATCGCTGGCCCACGGGCCGCCTATTGTCCACGGCAGCACGTCTTGTAGAACACTCCTGGAACGAAAAATTGGGGGCCATTGGCCTGACCCATGCCGGGGTGATCGCCATGGAGGTGCTCTCGGCGAATGGGCCGATGACGCAAGCCCAATTGGCCCAGCTCGTCCGGGTCCAGGCCCAGACAATGGGCAAGACACTGAGCCGGCTGGAAGCGCACGGCCACATTTCGCGGCACCGCAGCACCTCCGACCGGCGCAGCCATGTGGTGTCGCTGACTGACCAGGGGCGCGAGGCGGTTGCCGCGGCCGCCGACATGGAACGTTCCGTGCTCGCCGCCACGCCCATTGACCCCGACGTGCTGCGGCAGGAGCTCCAGGCCGTGGTCAGGGTGCTGGCAACCAAGTCTTCCTCGCCGGAGGCCAACGCCATCGTCACGGCTGCCGAGCCGGGCGCCATTGCCGGGGCCACCCCGCTGAATTAGCCACACTGCTGTGGGGGAACGGGAACGGGACGGCAGGGTTTCCCGCCGTCCCAATCAGTTCCGTTCTCGAGGCCTTCAGTGGTGAGAGGTCACCAGGTGTTCCTGTGGTGGTTGTGGTGCCTATTGTCGTGCCGGTTTCCGTGATGGTCCCAGAACCCGTCCTTGTCATGCCGGCAGCCGTCCCGGCCCGTCCACGAGCCGCGGTGGTCGTTGTCGTCCCGCCAATTGCCATGATCGTCGCGCCACCCCCATCCGTCGGCGTTGTCATGCCACCGGTTCTCCCCGTCCCACCAGCCATTGCGCGTGTCGTGCCGGTTGTTGTCCCGCATGTGGTGCCGGTTCACAAATGAGGACTGACTCCAGGAGCTGGCGGAGGCGGTCGAAGTGGTAGCGGCGGCGCTGGCAGGCAGGGCGCTGGCGCCCAGGCCCAGTGCGGCGGTCACCGCGGTTGTTCCAATGATGCGAATAGCCTTGTTCATGAAACTTGGTCCTAACGGAGATCGATTTCCCTGGCCCCGGGGCGGGCCGGACAGGCATGCTGCCGGGGGCCCATGATTTGCGTGTCTGCTGACGCGATCCTCAGTGAGGGCACCGGGAGATCTGAATATCATCTTTGGTGGTCGCGTCGGGCTCTCTGGCCGGCGTTGTTGTCGGTCCGGGTCTGCAGGACCGGTCGCTCCAGAACTGTTGCCCGGAGCACCTTTCCAGTCAACGCCCCTGCATTGACTCTCAAAAGGGACTAAAGACCCTGTTTCTGCAGCAATCGGACGGATCGCTTCAGGAGCTGGGATGCTGGCGGTCGGAGCAGCCCCGGCACGTTGGCCACTGCCTGGATTGACGCTGCCTACACCGTTACGGCCTGGTTCGCCAGGGTGGCGACGATGGCTGACATTTTGAGGCCGGTGAGCACCGCCGTGAGCAAGACGACGCTGATCGTGACCCACACCGGGGCGAGCCCCCGCCGCGGTGCTACCTCGTGGACGATCACGGAGCGGCCAATCACGTAGACCTCCCTGCTGAGGAACACCCACGCCCAGTGGAAGGGCCGGACAACGCCGTCCTTGCGCAGCCGGTCCCAGTCCAGGTACGCCAGGAGGGCGGACACGCCGTAGGCCACGAAACTGATTGCTATGAAGAGGAAGTAAGGCGCCGTGAAAATCGACGCCGGATCAATTGTCTGGATCTGCCGCGGGCCCACGGTGCGCAGCCGGAGCACAGGGTTCCAGAACATCAGCAGGATGAGCGGTACGAGCGGCAGGGCCACAATTGTCCAGATGTACGCGTTGTAGACCGGTGTTCGGTCGCTGATGCGCCTGCGCGGCGCCACCGGGTGGCGGGGCGCTGTCGCCTGGAACTGCGGTGCGTTGAACTCGCCGGTCCAGGCCGAACCGTTCCACCACTGAAGCCGGCCCGAGCCTGCCGGGTCCGGATACCAGCCAGGGCCAGGGGCGGAGGCGTTGGGCGGGACGGTCATGGCTGTTCATCCTTTGCGTGGCGTGGCGCGCGTTGGCTTCTTCTGTTCCGTGAGAGAGCGTACAGGGGGATGGGCAACTCCATGATTCCCCCATTGGTCGCAGTGGTGCATTGGATGGAGTCTAACCGCGGCCCGTGCCGGCGGGAAGGCCGGCCGACGGCGCAGACCCGTCCGCTGGAACCCTTGGGCCAGCCTGCCGCCCAGGCGCAAAAGGGCAGTCCGGAAGTCTCGACGCGCCAGCCGATCGGGAGGACGATTAATAGGCAATCACCACGAAGGAGGTCAGTGATGTGCTATTCGTACAACAGGGATTCCTGGCGGGATACCAGGAAGGATGCCGCAAAGGATTCTGAGGATCGCCCRGAGACCCGGGCGGAGGCGCCGGAATTCAGGTTCTGGGCCTTCCCCCGCCGCAGCAAGGAGTTCACGGTCGAAGAGCCGGAGAAGGTGCGCGACCGGTCCCGCGAGAAAGTCTGATAAATCGATGTGCATGAGGCGGCCGCTGAGCCACACAGTTCACTGTGACGGTTCGGCGGCCGTTTCATGGCCCGGCGGGCCGGCGGAGGCCAATGGCCGCGGAGAGGCCTATAAGCAGACCGCTGAGCGCCAGCAGGAATCCGCCGGCAAGACTGCCTTGCCCGTCCGGTCCGGGACCAACCCTGCCGGCCGCCGCTGCGGAAGGAATCGCCGTTGCGGACTCTGGGCCCTGGCCAGCGTCTGGCGACTGAGGGGCGGACGTTCCCGCCGTGGCTGGGACCGGAACAGCACCCGTGGCCGGTGGGGTGGGGGCTCCTTGGCTGACGGAGGGGGCGGGGCCCGGCGTCGGCGGAGCCGCGTCCTGTCCGGGGACCTGGCTTTGAGACGGCGGCTGAGACGGTGGTTGGGGCGGCGCGGGGTCCGACGGCGGCGCTGTGCTGCCCGGGGGAGTCACACTGGGCGCCGGGGAAGCGGACGGTGGGACCGGCGTCGGTGAGGCGGGGCAGATCTTCACGGGAAGAAGGCCGGCAGACTTGCAGGGCGCAGCCGCCGCGGGCAGCGCAACGACCAACGGCGAGACCGCGAGCAGCAGGGCCACAGCGGCTGCGTACGAGGCCTTCCGGGTGGAGTTCATCCCTACCATCGTAGGGTTCCACCGCCGGCAGCCGGGGAATCCTGGCCTTTGCGTGTCTCCTTAGCCCGGGCAAGGTCTGCGCTCAGCAAACCATCGCCACTGTGGACCAAGAATGGGTAGGGTGAGCCATGAGCCATGAGCCATGAGCCATGAGCCATGAGCCATGAGCCATGAGCCATGAGCCATGAGCCATGAGCCATGAGCCATGAGCACCGGGCAGCGACAGCGAACCCCGCTCCCCGCCAAAGACCCCAAGCATCCGGGGATCTGACTCATGCCGGCCACTGAGGGCCGCAAGCGAATGGAACCGCGGATGACTCGCAGCTCCTGGAAGTTCAGCGCCTGGTCCGCTGCCGGCCGCACAGCTGACCTGGCATTCACCGCGGCAAGGATCTCCAGCGGCGGCCCTGGAGGGCAAGCACAATTGTCCAGGCGATCGGAACCAACGGGGAGGCGGACTCACCCAGGAATGCGAGGACCGCAAAGACGATCCAGAGCCCACCGGCGATGACGGAGAGGACGACAAGCGCCTTGCGGGTCATCACGAAGGCGGGCATGTCGACACCTTCGGATCGCAGGGCACGGGTTTCAGCGGCTGCTCCCCGGAGCAGGGGGACGAAGCTCGCATGGGCCAGCGGCCGGTCGCAGGCCCTTCCACTCCGGGCGCTCAGGTCGAGGTCAGGAGCTCTCCCAGTATTTATCGCCCACAGCTTCGAGATACAGGGTCAGGAACTCGGACAGCGTCGACGCCGCCAGTGGCCAGTCACTGCGCGGGTCCAGGGGCTGTGCGACCAAGACGCCGCCGTTGGCTTCCAGTACCAAGAGGTCCGTGTCGCCAAGGAACTCGCCGATGACTGCGTCGCTCGGCACAAAGTCTTTCGGTCGGCTCGCTCGCTCGGCGTCGGTGCGCGCTGCCGCCGTCGCGGGTTCCAGAATGTGGAGGCCCCATTGGCCGTAGTCGATGTCTTGGAACAGCCACGCCTCGCGACTTGATAGCCAGAGTGCCTCCAGCCCGGGCAAAAGTGCGTGGGCGGCCCAAGCCCCTGAGACTTCGTCGAGGGAGGCTCCTGACTTCACCTTGCTGGCGAGCCGGAATGGGTTCGACCCGACTCCGACTCCGTCGCGAGGCTCGGTCCAGTTACGATACGGATCGAGGGCAGCATCTACGGTTGGCATCAGTAGTCCCTCCACCACACGTTGGGCTGGGTCCAATGCACGTCCAGCGGCGTCCGCACCAGGCTCGTCAGCCTCACTGGGCCGTGACTTTGATTCCGGCGACCGCCCCGGTCCAGGCGCCGGTCGGGTCCGGGCGGGTCAACTGGGCGCTGACGTAGCCCTTCTGCAGTTGTACGACCTGCGATTGGGTTCGCGAGCAATCGACCTCGAACACCGTGTGCTCTGTTCCGCCCAGCGAGTTCTGGGAGAGGAAGATCTGGGCATGGGGGATGCCCACGCAGGCCGCGGTGACTGTGTGCGGACCGGCGACCGTCACCATTGCGGCTTTGGTGAAGCCAACCCCTGGCCCGTCCGCCGGACCGGCGTCGGAGAGGAGCGCGGCCCCTGGCGCCTCGGCCAGACGCTTGTGCAGCTCGGCGTAGTTGCTCGCTTCCACCCCCAGCACCCCCGGATCTCTGGTCGGGGCGGCGGGCGCCGGGCGGTGGCTTTGCCCGGCCGCCGTCGGCCGCGGATCGCCCTCGTCCTCGTAGGCGCAGGAGGCCAAACTACCCGCGAGCAGCAGGCCAACAACGGATGCCGCAGCGCAGCGGACTGTTTTCGTTCCCCCAGGACCAGACATGGGCCGAGTCTACGGTCAGTGCCCTAAAAGGCAAGTCATTCCGGCCCGGCCGGTCGGGGAGGCCTTCGCCAACCTGATTGCGAGTCTGGTCTGCGCACCAGCCCGGATCCGGCCCGCCACGGCGTCGTCGCCGGCTCCTTTTCGCCAACAAAAAAGAAACCCCGTCCCGCAGGCCGCTAAGCCTGCGTGACGGGGTTTCTCGCTGGTGCACCCCCCGGGACTCGAACCCGGAACCCATTGATTAAGAGTCAATTGCTCTGCCAGTTGAGCTAGAGGTGCATCTGTTGTTTTCGTTCCTCGGGGCTTTTTATTTCCCGCGTTGTTCTCCGCAACGACATGAAACTCTACACGAGATTGGCTGTCGTGTGAAATCGAGGGGCGCGGGATGGTCCAGGTTAGCCGGGGAGGTTCAAAATCAGCGCGAAATCAGGGTTTTGCCCGTTGCTGAGGAGCCACAGGCGCCCGTCAGGAGCGAGTGAAACGTTGCGCACCCGGCCATACTTTCCTGTGAAATAGCTCACAGGATCTCCGGCGAATTCGCCGTTAAGGGGAACGACCCAAAGCCTTTGGCCGCGCAGGGCGCCCAGGTAGGCGGTGCTGCCGGCAATTTCGAGTCCGCTGGGGGAAGACTCCGCCGTCGACGGCCACACCACCTTGGCGTCCAGGAAGCCGGGGCGGTGCGGGGCGCCCGTCACCTCGGGCCAGCCGTAGTTGCCGCCCGGCACGATCAGGTTGAGCTCGTCGTTGACGTCCGGGCCGAATTCGCTGGCCCACAGACGGCCCGCGCTGTCCCAGGCCAGTCCCTGGACGTTCCTGTGGCCGAAGCTGTAGACGGGGTTATCGCCGAACGGGTTTCCCGGTGCCGGCCTGCCATCCGGAGTGAGTCGGAGGATCTTTCCGCCGAGCGCCGCGCGGTCCTGCGGCTGCTCCCGGCGCTGCGAATCGCCCGTCCCCACATACAGGAAACCATCGGGCCCAAAGCGGATCCGGCCGCCGTTGTGCGTGCCGGCCTTGGAAATGCCGGTGAAAACCGGTTCCAAGGCACCGAGCTCCAGCCGGCCGCCACGTTCCTCCAGCCGCATGCGGGCGATTCTGTTGTCCGCCTCCGCGGTGAAGTAGGCGTAGAGGTAACGGTCCGACGCGAAGTTGGGCGAAAGGGCAAGGCCCAGGAGGCCGCCTTCGCCGCCGGGCACGACGCCGGGCACCTTGCCGACCGTACCGAGCTGTCCGTCTTTGATGGTCCTGAGCAGTGCTGTGTCGCGCTCGGAGATGACCGCGGTGCCGTCGGGTAGATGGACCGTGGACCACGGCAGTTGCAGCCCATTAACCCGGCTTGCAACCGTGGGCTCACCCGCTGCCCCGGCCGTACCCGCTGCGCCGGTGGCAGTGCGGTCTCCCGGCTGAACCACGGGCGAGGTTGAGCCGCCGGTACAGGCGCTCAGGAAAAACAGGACAACGGCAAGCGCCACGGCCCGGGCCACCGCACTGAAGAAGAAGCGCCTGCGGGTGAAACGGACGAGCATCAACGGACGCGATGAGAACGGATGGATCGGCCGACCGGACCGCCGGCTACTGCCGTGTCCGGCGCGGCGGCCGAAACCCGGCTGCTTCGGCGTGGGCCGGGGAGGCAAACCACACCTCAGCCCGGGTTTCTTCATACGCCGGGCTGGTCTCGTCGTGGTAGATCATCGACGAGGCATTGCCCTTGACTGTGAAACCCACAGGGCCGCTCCCGTCGGCGGCCGGAGYCGCTGACCCCTCGCCGTAGGGCTGCTCAGTGGCCAAATGGCCGGTGGGCTCGGCCGTTTGGCTGGCGGAGGCCCCGGCCCCTGCCGGCGGGGCTGCCATCTGCGTCGTTTCCGTGTCGCCGGGACCCGTGGGCTGTGTCCCGGCGTCGGGTAGTCCGGGCATCGCCGTGCCGGTGCCGGTATCAACGCCAGTGCTGGTTGAAGTGGCCGTGCCGGTACCGGTGTTCTCGTCGTCGACTGGTTCCGCGGCTGCCGATTCCGCCCCGGGCAGAGTCGGAGCGTGGGGCTCAGTGTATTCCGGGTGGTGGACGGGCAGGCCCGCCGCGCCAGTCTCCGCAGCACCGCCAAGCTCGGCGGCCGTCACAGCGTGCGCACCGCGGGCCGGCTCAGCGTGGGCCGCGGCGGTGTGTGTCTCCGCCGGCGGGGCGGTCTCGGACCACTGGGTCTCCCACTCGGCATTGCCCGGGGCGCCTGTTGCTTCCGGGGCGGCCTCGGCGCCCGGCTTGATGGTCGGGGCGGCGGTGGCCGCTGCGGGCCCGGTCGCCTCGGGGGCAGCCGTGGCCTCCCGGGCCGGTGCGTCTGGCTCAGGCGCAGGCGCTGCACCGGGCGCGGCCATCGCGGCCCCGGCGGCCGCCGTAGGAC
>NZ_JBFTZW010000054.1:0-22684 GCF_056406555.1 Arthrobacter sp. P1_B4 | reverse complement strand
TCACGGATCTCCGCGGCGTCCAGACCCTGGTCCAGGGCGACGAGCTCGCCGTCGTCTATGGTGGCCAGGACCTTTCCCAGTTCGACTCCGGCGCCTACACGGGCGACATTTCCGGCCAGTTCCTCGCCAAGCTTGCCTGCAGCTACGTCCTGGTCGGCCACAGCGAACGCCGCACCATCCACAACGAGTCCGACGCCGTGCTCAACGCCAAGACCAAAGCCGCCTTCCGGCACGGCATCACCCCGGTCCTCTGCGTCGGTGAAGGCCTGGAGATCCGGCAGGCCGGCACCCACGTGGACCACACCCTCGCCCAGCTGCGCGCCTGCGTCGAAGGCCTCACCCCGGAGCAGGCCGCCGAGCTCGTAGTTGCCTACGAGCCCGTGTGGGCCATCGGCACCGGCGAGGTCGCAGGCCCGGAGGACGCGCAGGAAATGTGCGCCGCCATCCGTGCCGAACTGTCCACCCTCTTCGGAGCAGACGTCGCCGCCAAGACCCGCCTGCTGTACGGCGGCTCGGTCAAGGCCAACAACGCGGCATCGATCCTGAAGGAGCGCGACGTCGACGGCTTGCTGGTCGGCGGTGCCAGCCTGGACGCTGCCGAGTTTGCTAATATTGTCAGGTTCGAGAGTCACCTGTTGACGGATTAGTCCGGACACAGCCTGACCCCCGCAATCCAATCCTTCTGAAAGGCCGTCGTGGACGTTCTTCATGTCATTCTGCAGGTCCTCCTGGGCATCACCAGCCTCCTGCTGACGTTGCTCATCCTGCTCCATAAGGGACGCGGAGGCGGCCTGTCCGACATGTTCGGCGGCGGCATGAGCTCGGGCCTGAGCTCCTCCGGCGTCGCGGAACGGAACCTCAACCGGTTCACGGTCATCCTGGGAATCACCTGGGGCGTGGTGATCATCGCCCTCGGGCTGCTCATGCGGTTCAGCACAGGCGCCGATTCCTAGGACGCCCGTTTCGAAAACTTCATATGGGGTCCTTATGGCCCTCCCGGCATCGGGAACTCACGAACTACACTGTGGCTGTCGTCTTGCACTTCCACCAGCTAAGTAGCCAGGAGTTCCCGATGCTGCATTCTGCTTCCGGATTCAAAGGAATCCGTGTGGGCGCCACCGAGGGGGCCACTCCCCGCCATGAACCACTGAACGGGGCCGGCGTACGCCAGCCCCGTATTCGTGTAGCTTTCCGGTGCGCCAAGGGCCATGAAACCTCGCTCGTGTTCGCACAGCTGCCGGAGGAACAGATCCCCGGAGTATGGGACTGCCGGCGCTGCGGCGGCACCGCAACCCGCGACGAATCAAAGTTTGCCCTGGAGGAAACGCCAACAGAGGGCTTCAAGACGCATCTGGAATACGTTAAAGAACGGCGCTCCAGCCAGGACGCCGAAGACGTGCTGGCTGGAGCGCTGGAGCGTCTACGCTCCGGACGGACCCTTCCGGACGAGCTGCTCCGGGACCCGTGAGGCCGCGTCCTCGTCAATCAGCCACAGCGTTTCCCGGCGGCCGCGCGGCCCCGCGGCGGGCACCTGCACGGGATTAGCGCCGGCCAGGGCGAGCCCTACGGCGCCGGCCTTGTCGTCACCGGCCACCACCATCCACACCTCGGATGCCGTGTTGATCGCCGGCAACGTCAGCGACACCCGCGCCGGCGGCGGCTTGGGGGAGCTGCGGACGCCCACGACAGTCAGTTCTTTCTCCCGGATGCCGGCCTGCTCCGGGAAGAGCGAGGCGACGTGTGCGTCCGGCCCGACGCCGAGGAGGACGATGTCCAGGCGGGGGAGCCGCGCAGGCTGTTCCGGCCTGTCGTAGGACATGTCAGCGGCGTGCTCGGCGGCCGCCGCCTCGGCGAGCCGGCGGGCATAGTCGGCCGCGGCGTCGTCCGGGCTGTCGAAGTCATCGGTGGAACCGGGCACATGGACGCGCGCCGGATCAACATTGATGTGGGACAGGAGGGCGTCCTGGGCCTGGCGGGCGTTGCGCTCGGCGTCGCCGGCCGCCACGAAGCGCTCGTCACCCCACCAGAAGTTCACCTTGGACCAGTCGACGGCCCGCGCCGCGGGCGATTCGGCCACTGCCTTGAGCGAGCCGATGCCCATCGTTCCCCCGGTAAGCACTACCGTGGCCTCGCCGTGCCGGTCCTGGATATCCACCAGCTTGGTAATCAGGCGGGCTGCGATGGCCGCCATCAGAACGGTCGAGTCAGGATGGATGCTTACTCTCGGGTCAGCGCTCACTGGGACGGACACTCCTTAGATTGGTACGCGGCAGTCCCATAGTAATCACTTCACCGAAGACTTCGTCCGGATCCAGGCGTCGGAGTTCTTCGGCCAGGCAGTCCTTGAGGCTGCGGCGGGGCAGTGAGATCCGCTGGGCGGGCTGGCCGGGCTGGGTCAGTTCCGCGATGGTGAGCCCGGGCCGGAAGAGCTGGATGTCGCCGCCGGGCCGGGTCAGCCGGACGCGCCGGATGCCGGTTCCGGCCGGATCCGCCACAATCGTCACGGGAACGTCCAGGGCCAGGGTGAGCCAGGCTGCGAGAAGCACGGTGCTGGGGGAGTCCGAGGCGCCCTCGACGGCCACGGCCGTCACCGGCGAGTCGTCCACCTGGTCCAGGACCGCGGCCAGCTGGATGCGCCAGTTGGTCAGCCGGGTCCAAGCCAGGTCCGTGTCGCCGGCCTTGTAGGTGCGGCGGATGTTCTCCAGCGCCGCGACCGGGTCCGCTTCATTGGCCGAGTCGGTGATCCGGCGGTGCGCGATGCCCCCGACCGAGGTCTGGCACGCGTTCCTGGGCGCGCCGTGCGGCCACCAGGCCACGATCGGGGCGTCCGGGAGCAGCAGGGCCGCGACGAGGGATTCGCTTTCCTCGGCCAGTTCGCCGTAGCCGCGCAGCAGGATCACCTCGGAGGCGCCGGCGTCGCCGCCAACGCGGATCTGGGCGTCCAGCCGGGTCGGGGCCGAGGCCCCGGCGTCGGCGAGGACGATGATCCGGCACGGGTGTTCCCGGCTGGCCTCGTTGGCGGCCTCGATGGCCTCCTCTTCCAGCCCGGAGCGGGTGACGACCACGAGGGTCAGGACCCGGCCAAGGGCGATCACGCCACCCTGCTCGCGCAGGGCCATAATCTTCTTGGAAATCTTGGAGGTGGTGGTGTCGGGAAGATCTACGATCATGGCCTTCTCCAGGTTCGTCCGTCGCGGGCAAGGAGCTCATCGGCCGAGGCAGGGCCCCAGCTGCCGGGAGCGTAGGGCTGGGGCTGTTCGTCCAGGCCGGCCCAGTATTCCTCGAAGGGATCCAGGATCTTCCAGGACAGCTCAACTTCCTGGTGCCGGGGGAACAGCGGCGGCTCGCCCAGGAGCACATCCAGGATCAGGCGTTCGTAGGCTTCGGGACTGGACTCAGTGAAAGAGTGGCCGTAGCCGAAGTCCATGGTGACGTCGCGGACCTCCATCTGGGTGCCCGGGACCTTGGAACCGAACCGGATCGTGGCGCCCTCGTCAGGCTGGACCCGGATCACCACGGCGTTCTGGCCGAAGTCGTCCTCGCCGTGGTCCGTGAAGAGCAGGTTTGGTGCGCGCTTGAACACGACGGCGATCTCCGTCACCCGGCGCCCCAGCCGCTTGCCGGCGCGCAGGTAGAACGGCGCGCCGGACCAGCGGCGGGTGTTGATGTCCACCCGGATCGCGGCGAACGTCTCGGTCTTGGAATCGGCCGGGATGCCCTCCTCCTCCAGGTACCCGAGGACTTCCTCGCCGCCCTGCCAGCCGCCGGTGAACTGCCCGCGGGCGGAGTGGGAGGAGAGATCCTCGGGGAGCCGGACGGCGGCGAGGACCTTTTCCTTCTCGGCACGCAGGTCGTCCGCGTTGAAGGAGATCGGTTCTTCCATCGCCGTCAGGGCCAGCAGCTGCAGCAGGTGGTTCTGGATGACGTCGCGGGCCGCGCCCACGCCGTCGTAGTAGCCTGCCCGGCCTCCGGTCCCGATGTCCTCGGCCATGGTGATCTGGACGTGGTCCACATAGTTGGCGTTCCAGAGCGGCTCGAAGAGCTGGTTGGCGAAGCGCAGTGCCAGGATGTTCTGCACCGTCTCCTTGCCCAGGTAGTGGTCGATCCGGAACACCGCGTCCGGCGGGAACACCGACTCGACGATGTCGTTGAGCTGCCGGGCCGACCCGAGGTCGTGTCCGAACGGCTTTTCGATCACCACGCGGCGCCAGTTGTCGCCCGCGGCCTGGGCCAGGCCGTGCTTGGAGAGCTGACGGCAGACCTGCTCGAAGGCCTTCGGCGGGATCGAGAGGTAGAACGCGTGGTTTCCCCGCGTCCCGCGCTGTTCGTCGAGCTCATCGATCGTGTCGGAGAGCCGCTTGAACGCCTCGTCGTCGTCGAACTCGCCCTGCACGAAGCGGATGCCCTCGGAGAGCTGCTTCCAGACCGTTTCGTCGAACGGGGTGCGGGCGTACGCCTTGACGGACTCCTTGACCTCCGCGGCGAAGTCCTCGTTCTCCCACTCGCGGCGGGCAAAGCCCACCAGCGCGAAGCTCGGCGGCAGCAGCCCGCGGTTGGCGAGGTCATACACGGCGGGCATGAGCTTCTTGCGGGCGAGGTCCCCGGTCACCCCGAACAGGACCAGCGACGCCGGTCCGGCAATACGGTTCAGACGGCGGTCACGGGGGTCCCGGAGCGGATTGCGCCCCCGGCCGGCCGTGTTCCTGCCGCCGATGTAGGTTTCTGGCATGGTTGCGTGGGTGCCTTAGCTTTCAGTGGAGGATGCTGCCTGGCCGGCAAGGGAGGTGACGAGCTCCTGGAGCTGCTTCACACCCGCGGCGCGGTCGGCCAGGTGCAGCCGAAGGACCGGACGGCCGTGCTCGGACAGGACCTGGGCATCGCCCGCGGCCTGCGCCGAGATCAGCTCGCCGAACGTGAACGGCCGGTCCGGGATGGCCAGGTCAGCCGCGGATGCGGCCGTGACCTGCAGGAAAACGCCGATCGCGGGTCCGCCCTTGTGGAACTGGCCGGTGGAGTGCAGGAACCGCGGGCCCCAGCCAAAGGTGACCGGGCGTCCGCTGACCGCGGCCAGTTCGTCCCGGACGCCTTCGAAGCTGGCATAGGCCAGCCGGTCGAAATAGGCCTGGACGCTGAGGTAGTTGTCCGGGCCGAGTTCGCTGAGCAGGGCGCTGACAGCCTCAGCCGCGGTGCCGGCGTCACCGAGCCATTCCCCGCCGCGAACCTCGATCGCGCCGTCGGTGAAATTCGCCGGCGTCGGTGCGGGCTGTGCGTCCAGCAGGCCGCGGGCGGCGATCTTCGCTGCCTCGACGTCCGGCTGGTCGAACGGGTTGATGCCGAGCAGGCGGCCGGCCACGGCGGTGGCGAATTCCCACACCATCATCTGCGTGGCCAGGCCGCCGGCGATGGCGACCTCGTTCTCGCCGAGCTGCACGTCGGCATCCGCCGCGACGAGCCTGATGACCAGGACGTCGGGGGCGCCCAGGGTGGCTTCCGGGGAGGCAGGACCGGCTACGACCGGCAGCACGCCGGTGCCGAGCTTGCCCGTGGATTCGGCGATGAGCTGCTCGGCCCAGTCGGCGAAGCCCACGATCCCGGATCCGTCCTCGGCGATGACGATCTTGTTGCGCAGCGGGGTGGTGCCGCCCAGGGCGGTGCCGAGAGCGAGGCCGATGTTGTCCTCCGAGTCCTCATTGAGGATCTCGGCGGCTTCTTCGGCCTCATCCAGGAAAGCATGGATGTCGACGCCGGCCAGCCCGCACGGGACCAGCCCGAAGGCGGTCAGTGCCGAGAAACGGCCGCCGACGTTCGGATCTGCATTGAAGACGGCGCGGTAGCCTGCCTCCCGGGAGGCCTTGTCCAGCGGCGACCCCGGGTCGGTGACGATGATGATGCGGCTCTTCGCATCGATCCCGGCATCGGTGAACGCCTGCTCGAAGATCCGGCGCTGGGAATCGGTTTCCACAGTGGAGCCGGACTTGGAGGAAACCACGATCGCGGTTTCGTCCAGCCGGTCCGCCACCGCGGCACTGACCTGTTCGGGGTCGGTGCTGTCCAGAACAGTCAGCTCGACGCCAGCGGTGCCCGCAATGACTTCAGGCGCCAGCGAAGAGCCGCCCATCCCGCAGAGGACGATCCGCGTTACGCCCTCGGCCTTCAGCGCGTCGCGGAGTTCGAGAATGTCGCCGACCAGCGGCTGGGAGACGGAAGCCGCCTCGACCCAGCCCAGCCGGACAGCGGATTCCTGCTCTGCTTCCGGACCCCACAGGGTGTGGTCCTTCGCGAAGATCCGGGTGGCAATGCGGTCTTCCAGCAGTGCCGGGAGGTGCTGCTCATGTGCCTGGTGGGCTGCGCCGGTGGCGTCGTAGCTGAGTGTGCTCATGGTGGGTTAGGAAGCCTTCCGTGCAGAGGCCAGGGCGCCTTCGACGTCGCCCAGCAGTTCCTTCCAGCTGGCCACGAACTTGTCCAGGCCTTCGGATTCGAGCAGGGCGACGACGTCGTTGTAGGAAATCCCCAGCGCGTCGAGGGAGTTCAGCGTGGCGTTGGCGTCGTCGTAGCCGCGGGTGACGGTGTCGCCCGTGACGGTGCCGTGGTCGAACGTCGCGTCGAGCGTCTTCTCCGGCATGGTGTTGACGACGCCGGGGGCAACGAGTTCGGTGACGTAGAGCGTGTCCGGGTAGGCCGGGTCCTTCACGCCGGTGGAGGCCCACAGGGGGCGCTGCGGCAGGGCGCCGGCCTCGGCCAGCAGTGCCCAGCGTTCGGTGGAGAAAAGCTCCTCGTAGACCTGGTAGGCCAGACGCGCGTTGGCCAGGCCGGCCTTGCCCTTGAGTGCCTTGGCTTCCTCGGTGCCGATGGCGTTGAGGCGCTTGTCGATTTCGGCATCGACGCGGGAGACGAAGAAGGACGCGACCGAGTGGATCGTGGACAGGTCGTGGCCGTTGTCCTTGGCCTGCTCGAGCCCGGACTGGAAAGCGTTGATCACGGCGCGGTAGCGTTCCAGCGAGAAGATCAGGGTCACGTTGACGCTGATGCCCTCGGCCAGGGTGGCGGTGATCGCCTCGAGGCCTTCGAGGGTGGCCGGGATCTTGATCAGGACGTTGTCCTTGTTGACCTTCTTGTACAGGTGCTTCGCTTCGGCGATGGTGCCGGCGGTGTCCCAGGCCAGGCGGGGGTCGACCTCGATGGAGACGCGGCCGTCGACGCCCTTGGTGGCCGCGGCGACCGGGGCGAACAGGTCGCAGGCGTCGGCGACGTCGGTGGTCGTGATTTCGAAGACGGTCTCTTCGACGGTGGCGCCGGCGGCGGCCTGGGCGGCGATCACGGCGTCGTAGTCGTGGCCGGCGGTGATGGCGGCGTGGAAGATCGACGGGTTGGTGGTGACACCAACGACGTTCTTCTCTTCGATCAGCTTGCGCAGGGTGCCTGTCTGCAGGCGGCCGCGGGAGAGGTCGTCGAGCCAGATCGAGACGCCGGCGTCGGAGAGCTGCTGGGTGGGGGTAGTCATTTCATAACTCCTGGAAATCATGGGTTCCGGGGGCACAGCGTCCCCCGGAACCGTGGTGGTGGATCAGTTGGTGAGGCCGGCGAGGGATTCCTTCGCGGCGGCGGCGACTGCTTCTGCCGTGATGCCGAATTCCTGGAAGAGGCGCTTGTAGTCCGCGGACGCGCCGAAGTGCTCCAGGGAGATGGAACGGCCGGCGTCGCCGACGAATTCCTTCCAGCCCAGGGCCAGTCCGGCTTCGACCGAGACGCGTGCCTTCACGGCCGGGGGCAGCACGGCGTCGCGGTAGGCGGCGTCCTGCTTGTTGAACCATTCCACGCAGGGCATGGACACCACACGGGTGGGGATGCCCTCCGCCTGCAGCGCTTCGCGGGCGTTGACGGCGAGCTGGACCTCGGAGCCGGTGCCGATCAGGATGACCTGGGCTTCGGCGGTGGAGCCGTCCTTCGACGCCTCGGCAAGGACGTAGCCGCCCTTCTCGACGCCGGCGGTGGAGCCGAAGGTGTCGCCGTCGGCGACGCCGGTGCCGCGGGCGTAGGTGGGGATGTTCTGCCGGGTCAGGACGATGCCGGCGGGGTTTTCGTGGTTTTCCAGCATGGCCTTCCAGGCCGCGGCGACCTCGTTCGCATCTCCCGGGCGGACGACGTCCAGGCCCGGGATGGCGCGGAGGGAGGCGAGCTGCTCAACGGGCTGGTGCGTGGGGCCGTCCTCGCCCAGGCCGATCGAGTCGTGCGTCCAGACATACAGCGACGGGACGCCCATGAGGGCGCCGAGCCGGATCGCGGGGCGCTGGTAGTCGGAGAAGATCAGGAACGTTCCGGAGAAAGCCCGGGTGCGCCCGTGCAGGGAGATGCCGTTCACGATCGACGCCGCGGCGTGCTCGCGGATGCCGAAGTGCAGGACCCGGCCGTAGGGGTTGCCCTTCCACGCCGCGGTGGACCGGGACGTCGGGATGAATGAGGGCGAGCCCTCGATCGTGGTGTTGTTCGACTCCGCGAGGTCGGCGGAGCCGCCCCAGAGTTCGGGCATGACCGGGCCGATCGCGTTCAGGACCTTCCCGGAGGCGGCCCGGGTGGAGACGTCCTTGCCGGCTTCGAAGACCGGCAGGGCCGCTTCGAAGTCGCCCGGGAGCTTCTTCGCTTCGACGCGTTCCAGCAGTGCAGCGGACTCGGGGTTGCCGGCCTGCCACGCCTCGAACGAGGCCTGCCAGTCGGCGCGGGCGGCCGCGCCGCGGTCCTGCACGGCACGGGCGTGGGCCAGGACGTCCTCGTCGACCTGGAAGGCGCGTTCCGGGTCGAAGCCCAGGACCTTCTTCAGGGCTGCGACTTCCTCAGCGCCGAGGGCGGAGCCGTGGATCTTGCCGGTGTTCTGCTTCTTCGGCGCCGGGTACCCGATGATGGTCCGCAGGGAGATGATGGAGGGCTTGCCGGTTTCGGCCTTCGCGGCGAGCAGTGCGGCGTGCAATTCCTGGACGTCTTCGACGTATTCGCCGGTCCGGGTCCAGTCGACCCGCTGGGTGTGCCAGCCGTAGGCCTCGTAGCGGGCCAGGACGTCCTCGGTGAACGCCACATCCGTGTCGTCCTCGATCGAGATGTGGTTCTCGTCGTAGATCACCACGAGGTTGCCCAGTTCCTGGTGACCGGCGAGTGAGGACGCCTCGGAGGTGACGCCTTCCTGCAGGTCGCCGTCGGAGGCGATCACCCAGACGGTGTGGTCGAACGGGCTCGTGCCGGCGGGAGCGTCGGCGTCGAACAGGCCGCGCATCCGGCGCTGGGAATAGGCGAAGCCGACCGCGGACGCCAGGCCCTGGCCCAGCGGGCCGGTGGTGATCTCCACGCCCTTGGTGTGCTTGTACTCCGGGTGGCCCGGGGTCAGCGAGCCCCAGGTCCGCAGCGCCTCCAGGTCCTTCAGTTCCAGGCCGTAGCCGGAGAGGAACAGCTGGATGTACAGGGTCAGGGACGTKTGCCCGGGGGACAGGACGAACCGGTCGCGGCCCAGCCAGTCCGGATTCGCCGGGTCGTGGCGCATCAGCTTCTGGAACAACAAATAAGCGGCCGGAGCCAGGCTCATCGCCGTCCCCGGGTGGCCGTTTCCGACCTTCTCCACCGCATCCGCGGCCAGCACCCGGACGGTGTCCACCGCGCGCTGGTCCAAGTCAGTCCATGACAGTTCTTGCTCTTCCAAATGTGGCACGAAAACCGGGCCCCTCTCTGTGCTGACGGCCGGCGGTACGCTCTTTTCCCGCCCGGGCACAGTTCGGTGCCCGCTGCGGTTCGTACCAGCCGTTCACCATCGAAACGTTGATCTATCATTCAGACGCAGATGCAGAGCCGCGTGTTCCGGCAAGTGCCTAAATGCGTGCCCGTGTGCGCTGATCTAATGACAGCCTAGTCCCATTCCACTTTGTGGTCAGCGTATATCTCACCAATTGGACCTGATTTCGCTTATATGAATCACCGTCCGCCGCGGCGCCGGTGAGCCGGCGTTAACGCGCCGGAATCATGGCGCGGCGTTCGGCGGCCGTCCGGCCCGGAGCTCCACGGTATGATGGGTGGTGGCCTTCGACTGGGGCAAGGACACGGGTGTGCGCCGAGCGCGGAGCCCGGTCTGCAGCACAGTGCGTTGCGAAATCCACCCGGGGCTGCCCAGCCAGACAGAACTGCACAGCCAGACAGAACAGAGTGACTGCCACCGTGAGCACAACTAATACGCCGCTGAACGCCTCCCCGGCCTCGGGAAGAATGGGCTTCGGCCGCAAAGCCAAGGCCTACCTGGCGCTCACGAAACCCCGCGTGATCGAGCTCCTGCTCGTCAGCACGCTGCCCACCATGATCTATGCCGAACGCGGCTTCCCGTCGATCGGCCTGATCCTCGCGACGCTGGTGGGCGGCGCGTTCGCGGCAGGTTCCGCCGGCGCCTTCAACTGTTACATCGACCGCGACATCGACAAGCTCATGCACCGCACGGAGAACCGGCCCCTGGTCACCGGTGAGGTCACACCCCGCGAAGCCCTCATCTTCTCCTGGCTGCTGGGCGCGGCGGCGATCGCCATCCTCTGGTTCGGGGCCAACCCGCTCGCCGCGTGGCTCGGGCTCGGCGCCATCGTCTTCTACGTGGTCATCTACACCATGATCCTGAAGCGGCGCACGGCCCAGAACATTGTTTGGGGCGGCGCCGCCGGGTGCTTCCCGGTCCTGATCGCCTGGGCCGCCGTCACCAACACCGTCGAGTGGCCCGCCGTCGTGCTGTTCATGGTGATTTTCCTCTGGACCCCGCCGCACTATTGGCCGCTGTCGATGCGCTACGGCGAGGACTACCGCAACGCCAACGTGCCGATGCTGGGCGCCATCGCCGGTGCGAAGGTGGTGTCGGTGCAGGTGGTCCTCTACGCCTGGGCCATGGTGGCGTGTTCGCTGCTGATGATCCCGGCCGGTGGTGCCGGCTGGGTCTACACGGTGACCGCCGTCGGCGCCGGTGCCTGGTTCCTGTACGAGTCGCACGCCCTGTACAACCGCGCCCAGGCCGGCGACGTTTCCAACAAGGGAGCCATGAAGGTCTTCCACGGCTCCATCAGCTACCTGACCCTGCTCTTCATTGCCCTGGCCGTCGACCCGTTCGTCGGCTCGGCCGTCATGGGCGGCTGATTCCCCCGTTCATCTGCCTGACGCTCCCTCAACACTGGTGGGGGAGCGTCAGCTGTATCAGGGGGACGGTCCTTTTCGGTCCCGGGGTATCCTTACGAACCGGCCAAGCGACACAACCCCAGGGGGAGCCCGTGATCAACCGCAGCGACGTACTTCAGGCGCAGAACCGCATCAGGGGTTACGTGCGGCGCACACCGTTGCTCCGCGGGGGTACCGCTGCCGCCCCGCTCTGGTTCAAATGTGAGTTCCTGCAGCACACGGGCGTCTTCAAGGCCCGCGGCGCCTTCAACCGCCAGCTCGCCGCCCGGGAGCGCGGGGAGCTGGACCCGGCCGTCGGCGTGGTGGCGGCGTCAGGCGGCAACGCGGGTTTGGCGAACGCGTACGCCGCCGCGGCCCTCGGTGTGCCGGCGACGGTGTTCGTCCCGGAGAACGCCCCGCGGGTAAAGGTCGAGCGCCTCCTCGCGTACAACGCCACGGTCCGGCAGGTCGGCGCCGAGTACGCGGAGGCGTTCGCGGCCGCAATGCACTACGTGGAAGATACCGGCGCCCTGTTCTGCCATGCGTACGACCAGCTGGAAATCGCGGCGGGCGCGGGCACCCTGGCCGAGGAAATCCTTGAGGACGAGCCCGGCATCGACACGATCGTCGTCGCCGTCGGCGGCGGCGGACTCTATGCGGGCGTGGCGGCAGCTGCCGAGGGCCGGGCCCGCGTCGTCGCGGTCGAGCCCTTCACCATCCCCACGCTGCACGCGGCCCTCGACGCCGGCCGCCCGGTCGATGTGGCCGTTTCGGGCGTCGCCGCGGATTCCCTCGGAGCCAGGCGCGTGGGTGGGATCGCCTTCAGCATCGCCTCACGCGTCCCGCCGGCCTCTGTGCTGGTGGACGACGCCGCCATCGTCGCCGCACGGTCACAATTGTGGAGCGATTACCGGATCCCCGCCGAATACGGGGCCTGCGGCTGCGTTCGCGGCGCTCACGTCAGGGGCTTACACACCCGCCGAAGGGGAACGCGTCGCGGTGATCGTCTGCGGGGCTAACACCGACGCCTGCACGCTGGAGAACGACCCGCGCAGCGACTGAAGGGTGCCGACTGAACTCTGCCGACTGAAGGGTGCCAACTGAACTCTGGCGACTAACCGTGCCGACTAACCGTGCCGGGAGCCGCGCTGACGGCCTGCTGCCGGTCCGGATGGTAGCGCGCAGAATAGTGCTGGTCGAAGCGGGTCCGAGCGATCCGCCCGAGCCGTTCGACAGTGTGCCAGCTGATGACCGCAATGAGCAGGGTCACCACGATGGCGGACACCGCGATGAGCGGCGGCAGATCGGCCGTGGAGCCGCCGTTGAGCCAGAGAATGACGGCGTAGTTCCAGAGGTACGCGGCGTAGGAGACGGTGCCCAGCAGCTGCACCGGGCGCGTCCACTTCGGCATCACTGCGGTTCGGGAGGCGGCCAGTGCGACCAGGACGGCCGCGGCGGCCATGGCCAGCGGGCCGCCAATGAACATGAAGGCCGGCGTTTCGTTGGCCTTCGGGAAGTAGATCAGCGCGGCCAGGACGGTGACGGAACCGAGCAGGGTCGCACGCCTGAGCCAGCGGCCGGTGAACCAGTTGAACACATGGACCCTGTACAACCGCAGGGCCGAACCGATGATCAGGCCCAGGCCCCACGTGGTCGGCAGCGCGTAGACCAGCGAGTGAAGTTGCGGGGCCAGGGTCACCATTGCCAGCACACTGGCCGACATGAGGAACAGCGCGACGGCGGCGGACCAGCCAATCAGCCGTCCCTGGCGGTTGCGCCGCAGCGCGAGCACCAGCAGCGCGGGCCAGATCAGGTAGAACTGTTCTTCCACCGCCAGCGTCCAGAGCGGTCCGATCGCCATGCTGACGTCGAACGGCAGGGGGAGGTCTTTGAGGTAGCCAAGACCGGCTAGGACCGTGTAGCCCACGATTCCCTTGGACCGGTCACCGAGGACGTCGGTGGCCAATTCGACGATCGCGTATACGCCCAGGAGAGAGACCAGTGCCGGCACCAGCCGGAAGGCCCTGTGCGCATAGAAGCGTCCGTAACGAATTTTTCGGTGCCGTTCGATATCGCCGACCAGCACGTTGGTGATCAGGTAACCGCTCAACACGAAGAAGGCAATGACACCCACGATGCCGGCGCCCTGGAATATGCCGGGCCAGGAATGTCCGAGCAGGACCGCGCCCACGGCGGCACCGCGAAGAACGTCCAGGCCGTCCAGCCGCGGGCGCTTTGCAGTATGTTGGACCGTCTGTGCGGGCCTTTCGCGGACTAGTAACGCCACATATCCTCCGGTGCCTCTGTCTGGCCGGTTCCGATTCCAGCTGCATCAAGGCAAAACCGCGCCGTCCGTCGATCCATGGATGCGATTGCGGCGCCAGTTCTGCGCCCTATCCAAGTATTCCCGCCCTGGCTGGACGAAACCTGACGCCAGCTCTGTGGCTGCCCGGCTCTGCGGTAGCCCAGCTAAAGGGCGGGCCCGAAAAGGGGCCACAGCATCCAGTATTCCGAAATCTTTCCCGTTTGGACAAGTGACTGGCCAGTAACCTGGCGTCGAGGGGGGAGGCCTTAAGGCTTCTTTAGAGATTGTGGGCCACCAGCTCCAGCCCGATTACAAGCAGGCTCAACACGACTTCGGCGAACATGATGGCGGCCTTGTGACGGAGCGGGATCTCGAGGCGGCGGATCGCGAGGAACCCGACGATGCCGAGCGAGACAACCAGAACAGCGACTGCCCACCCGAGGGCAACGGCCGTCGACCACAGACCAAGGCCGGCTGCCGTGAGGAGGAGCAGCGGGGTGACCAGGACGCCGAGGCCGCCCGCGCTGACCGTGATCATGTGGTGCAGCTCGTCGCCGGTGGGGAGCTTCGAATGAACAGTCAGGTGGCTCAGGAGGTCGGCGACAAAAATCCCCAGCAGGGAGCCGATCACCACGATGCTGAGCGTCGCCGCCGCTGCCAGCGGCGTGGTCTCGTCCGCGTGACTCCGAAGCGCCAACACCACGGCCAGGCTCGTGAAGATGATGTACACGCGTTCTTTGAGGCTCGCCGCGCGCTGGCGGGCTGAGGGTGAAGGAGGCACGGTCGGTTCTGTCGCTTGCATCAGAGAAGGCCTTCCGGTCAGCGTCACGGGAACGAACGAGGAAAACCCACGGCCGCGACGATCCATGTCCATGCCATCCCATAGTCCACCCGGAAATCCCGTCAAGGCCAGCCCCCGGGAGGTGAATGCGGTACTGGTCATTGTTGCCGCAGCGCCCGTACGAGTGCCCAGACAGCAACAGACAGCAAACGCGGGGCCACTTACGGCCCGTCCGGGCGTGCCGGAAGGGCCGTAAGCGACCCCGCGACGCTTTTGTTCAGGGTGCTGCGGCTGGTTAGTCCATCGGGTTAATCCACCRGGCTGTAGCGGGCGAGGTCTGCGGCGTTGGTCGCCGCGCTCATCAGCAGCGCCGCCGCCAGCATGTGAGCGCCGACGAGCAGCGCCGGGATGCCGTTGTAGTACTGCGTGAAGCCGATTGTGGCCTGCAGCACCGTGACGCCCAGGAGCATGAACACCGAGGAGCGGAACGGCCCCTGAATCCGGCCGCGGACCACCAGGACCAACGCGAACAGCGCGCCGGCGGTCACCAGGTAGGCGGGCACGGCGTGGATGTGCGCGAACAGGTCCCAGTCGAGGTCGTTGCGCGGGGCGTTCGCGTCCCCGGCATGCGGACCGGCGCCGGTCACTACCACACCGAGGCAGACCGCGACGGCCGAGAGGACCGCGACGGCGGTCATCACCGGGCGGGCAACGCCCGGCAGGGCGGGAAGCTGCACGGTCCGGGCCTTGCCCGTGCGGTCGTAGGCCCGGTTCACCAGAAGGGTCGCGAGGACCACGAGGGCCATGGACACGAGGAAGTGCAGGCCCACGACCCACGGGTTCAGCTGGGTCAGCACCGTTATGCCGCCGATGACCGCCTGGGCCGGGATGCTTGCGAGCAGGCCGAGGGCCAGCAGGAAGAGGTCGCGGCGCTCCTTGCGGAGGTTCCACAGATAGACCAGCATCATCACGGCGACGGCCGCCAGCGCAAACGTCAGGAGCCGGTTGCCGAATTCGATGATTCCGTGGATCCCCATTTCCGGGGTGGTCGCCAGGGATCCCTCCGTGCAGCGCGGCCACGTGGGACAGCCAAGGCCCGAGGCCGTCAGGCGGACGGCGCCGCCGGTCACCACCAGGACGATCTGGCCAATGAGGGACAGCACGGCCAGCCGCCTGACCGTCTTATCGACGCGGACTGGCAGCCGGGAGGTGATTCCGGAGACAATCCGGGGAGTTCGTGACGCCGTGCTCACAGTTTTCTCAATTCCACTTAAACCAACGGGTTGCTGCGCCGCCGGCGATCGCCGTCCAGAGCAGCAGGACAAGAACGGCGGCACCATTGACGCTGCCGTACAGGAAAGCATCCCTCAGCGCCTGGCCCAGCGCGCCGGAGGGGAGGAAATGCACCACGGCCTGGGCCAGCGCCGGGATCCGTTCGGCCGGAATCACGATTCCGCCCAGCGCGCCAAGCAGGATCCAGAGCAGGTTGGTGATGGCCAGGGTCGCCTCCGGCCGCACTGTCCCGGCGACCAGCAGCCCGAGTGCCGTGAAAGCGGCGGCGCCGAGCACCAGGATGGCCAGCCCGGGCAGCCAGCCCGCGGGATTGGGCTGCCAGCCCAGCAGCAGGGCCACGGCGGTCACGATGAGCACCTGCAGGAACAGCACCGCCAGGACGGCCAGGACCTTCCCCGCAATCAGGCCGGTGCGGCCCAGGGGTGTCGTGGAAAGAAAGCGCAGGACGCCGTAGCGGCGGTCGAAGCCGGTGGAGATGCCCTGCCCGGTGAAGGCTGTGGACATGGCGCACAGTGCCAGGATGCCGGGGACGGCGACATTGATGCGGCTCGAACCGAGTCCGTCCAGCAGGGGAGTCACGGTCAGGCCGACCATGGCCAGCAGCGGCAGCACTATCGCGAGGATCAGCTGCTCGCCGTTCCTGAGCATGGTGACTGTCTCGTACTGCCCCTGCAGCAGGATGCGGCGCAGCAGGGACGCGGGGGCGCTGCCATGTGCGGCGGGGGGCGCGCCGGCACGGCGTGCGCTCTCCAGCGGGGCGCCACCAGTTACGCGGGTCATCGGATCTCCCTTCCGGAGATGTCCAGGAAGACGTCCTCGAGGCTGCGCGCTTCAAGGCTCAGGGAGCTGGGCATGATCCCGCGCTGGGCCCACCACGCGGTGATCGCGGCGAGGTCGGCGGGGGTCAGGGCTCCGGTCACGGCGTAACTGCCGGCCCGCGCCTCGGTGACGTCGACGCCGTCGGGCAGCACGCCGGCGAAGTCCAGGCCGGGTTCGGTTTCGAACAACAAGGTGCGGATGTGCTGCGATGCGTCGCCGGCCGGGAGCTGGTGGCGCAGGAGCTGGGCGACGGTGCCCTCGGCGACGTTGCGGCCGGCGTCGATGATGTAGACGTAGTCCGCCAGCCGTTGGGCGTCGTCCATCAGGTGCGTCGTCAGGATGATGCCCATGCCGCTGTTCCGCAGTTCGGAGATGAGATCGAAGACCATTTGGCGGGACTGCGGGTCGAGGCCCGCGCTGGGCTCGTCGAGGAACAGGACCTCCGGATTGCCGACCAGCGCCGCGGCCAGGGCGAGGCGCTGTTTCTGGCCGCCGGACAGGCGCCGCACGTTGGTGCGGCTGAAGGAGTCGATGCCCAGGCGGCCGATGAGTTCATCCACCGGCCACGGGTCCTGGTACATGCCGGCGATGTGCCGCAGCAGGGGGATGGGCCGGGCCGACGGCGGCAGGCCGCCGTCCTGCAGCATCACGCCCACCCGGGCACGGAGGCCCGCGCCGGCCGAATCCGGATCGTGGCCGAGTAGGCTGATGGCGCCGGCGGTGCGCTTTTGCAGCCCCTGGGCGCATTCGATGGTGGTGGTCTTGCCCGCGCCATTGGCGCCGAGCAGGGCCGTGACTTGGCCGCGTTCGGCGATGAGGGAAAGGCCGCTGACCACGCGCAGCATCTTGCCGTCGAGGGTGGGCAGTGGACCAACATCCTTGACAAGCCCGCTGATGGTCAGTACGGGGGATTCGGGAGATCGCACCACAGCATTCTACGCGATGTAGTACGTCGGCTTCCCGGCGGGGCGGTCCCGCAGGCAAGCCATGCCTTACTGGAATGCCGGACTAAATTACGACATGATTGTGTTGTGTATTCCATGAGCGCCCCTGTGTCCGGAGCTACGGTGTCCGGAGCCGCTGTGTCCGGAGCCGCTGCGTCCGCAGTCCCGTCCGGGCGCGGCGCCGCGCGCGTCAGGCCTGCCCGGGCACACGTGGCTGCCGTTCCGGACGCCGTTCCCGCGGCCGCCGGCACCCACGCGCACGACGCCGAAGAGCGCACGCGCGACCGCGTCCTGAACGCGGTGCTGGAACACGGACCAATCAGCGCAGCCGAACTCGGCGACCTTCTGGGCTTCACTCCGGCCGCCGTGCGCCGCCACCTGGACCACCTCGCGCGCACCGGCGTGATTGAGGTCAAGCGGGTTGCCCGCGCCGGTGCCGGCGCCGGACGGCCCGCCCGCCGCTACGTCCTGAGCTCCCAGGGCCAGTCGAACCTGGGCAACGACTACCTCGACATCGCCTCCGTGGCGCTGCGCCGGCTCGGCGAGGCGGCCGGCCCCGAGGCAGTGCGGCAGTTCGCCGTCGAGCGGTTCGCCGACATGGAGCGCCGCTACGCGCCGGAGATCGAGCAGGCAGGACCGGACATCACGGCCCGCGCCCAGGCTCTCTCCGCGGCGCTGAGCCGCGACGGGTTCGTCGCCTCGGCGCAGTCGATCGAAGCCAAGGCCCCGCTCCCGGCGGCGCTCTCCAGCGTCCAGCTCTGCCAGGGGCACTGCCCCATCCAGCACCTGGCTGCCCAGTTCCCCGTGTTCTGCGACGTGGAGACCGACGTGTTCTCCCGGCTGGTCGGCGTCGATGTGCGCCGGCTGTCCACCCTGGCGCGCGGCGGGCACGTCTGCACCACCCACATACCTACGGGCCGTCCGGCCGCCGTCGGGACTCCCAGTCCCGCCGCACCGGTCAACCCGGACGAAGTATCCAACCATCTCCAAGAAAGGCCGTGATGACGGACCAACTATCAGAGAAGAAGGTTGCTGGCTCTACTGTGATTTCGGAGATTCTGGAAAAGAATCCCGAGCTCCACGGAATTGGCACCTATGAGTACGGCTGGGCCKACAAGAACGACGTCGGGGCCAACGCCCGCCGCGGCATCGACGAAGACGTTGTTCGCGATATTTCGGCCAAGAAGAACGAGCCGGAATGGATGCTCGACCTCCGGCTCAAGGGCCTGAAGTACTTCGACCGCAAGCCCATGCCCACCTGGGGCGCGGACCTGTCCGGCATCGACTTCGACAACATCAAGTACTTCGTGCGCTCCACCGAGAAGCAGGCCGCCACCTGGGAAGACCTGCCCGAGGACATCCGGAACACCTACGAGAAGCTGGGCATCCCGGAAGCCGAGCGCAGCCGCCTCGTCTCCGGCGTCGCCGCCCAGTACGAGTCTGAAGTGGTCTACCACCAGATCCGCGAGGACCTGGAAGCCCAGGGCGTCATCTTCCTGGACACCGACACCGCGCTGCGCGAGCACCCGGAGATCTTCCAGGAGTACTTCGGCACCATCATCCCGGTGGGCGATAACAAGTTCGCGTCGCTGAACACGGCCGTCTGGTCCGGCGGTTCCTTCGTGTACGTGCCCAAGGGCGTCCACGTGGACATCCCGCTGCAGGCCTACTTCCGCATCAACACGGAAAACATGGGCCAGTTCGAGCGCACGCTGATCATCGCCGACGAGGACTCCTACGTCCACTACATCGAAGGCTGCACCGCGCCGATCTACACCTCGGACTCGCTGCACTCCGCCGTCGTGGAAATCATCGTGAAGAAGGGCGCCCGCGTCCGCTACACGACCATCCAGAACTGGTCCACCAACGTGTACAACCTGGTGACCAAGCGCGCCATCTGCGAAGAGGGCGCCACCATGGAGTGGATCGATGGCAACATCGGCTCCAAGGTCACCATGAAGTACCCGGCCGTCTACCTCGTGGGCGAAGGCGCCAAGGGCGAGACCCTGTCCATCGCGTTCGCCGGCGAAGGCCAGCACCAGGACACCGGCTCCAAGATGGTCCACATCGCGCCCAACACCAAGAGCTCGATCATCTCCAAGTCCGTGGCCCGCGGCGGCGGCCGTGCTGCCTACCGCGGCCTGGTCCAGGTCCGCGAAGGCGCCAAGCACTCGGCCAACACGGTCCGCTGCGACGCCCTCCTGGTGGACACCATCAGCCGGTCGGATACCTACCCGTACATTGACATCCGCGAGGACGACGTCACGATGGGCCACGAGGCCACGGTCTCGCGGGTCAGCGAGGAGCAGTTGTTTTACCTGATGTCCCGCGGCATGCGCGAAGACGAGGCCATGGCGATGATCGTCCGCGGCTTCATCGAGCCGATTGCCCGCGAACTGCCGATGGAATACGCCCTCGAGCTGAACCGACTGATTGAACTGCAGATGGAAGGATCGGTCGGTTAATGACTGACATCACTACTGAAAAGGCCCGCATCGGCGCGCCCTCAGCCCAGCCGTTCATCAACGGCTTCACAGAGGAAGGCGAAAGCCTCTCACCGCTGAACGCCGCGGAGTCCAAGGCGCCGCTGGCCGGCGAGGCCGTCAAGCGTCACTCGCACGGCGGCGGTGTCGGCGTACCGGACAGCTCACGCGCCGGCCGCCTGACCTCCTACAAGCTGGCGGACTTCAAACCGCTGACCGGCATGGAGGAGGACTGGCGCTTCACCCCGCTCAAGCGCCTCCGCGGCCTGCACACCCAGGTCCTCACCGGTGCGGCGCCGGCCGTGAGCGTCACCGCTCCGGACAGCGTCCGGGTCGAGACCGTCGGCCGTGACGACCGCCGGATCGGCTCCGCCGCCATCCCCGAGGACCGCGTCTCCGCGAACGCCTGGGAGAACTTCGCCGAGGCCACTGTCATCACGGTCCCGTCCGAGGTCGAGGTGGAGGGCGAGGTCAGCGTGCTGCTGACCGGCCAGGGCACCGAAGCTTCCGCACAGCACGTCGTGATCGTCGCGGAACGGTTCTCCAAGTCCGTCGTCGTCCTGGACCACCAGGGCACCGCCGTCGTCTCGGAAAACATCGAAATCCTCGTTGAGGAGGGCGCGCAGCTGACCGTCATCTCGCTCCAGGAATGGAACGACGACGCCGTCCACGCTTCCTCCCAGCAGGCGAAGCTCGGCCGCGACGCGAAGTTCAAGCACATTGTGGTCAGCCTCGGCGGCGACCTCGTGCGCGTCACGCCCTCGGCACGCTTCACCGCCCCGGGCGCCGAAGTGGAACTGTTCGGCCTGTACTTCGCCGACGCCGGCCAGCACCTCGAGCAGCGCCTGTTCGTGGACCACGCCGTGGCCAACTGCAAGTCCAACGTCCTGTACAAGGGCGCCCTGCAGGGCCGCAACGCGCACACCGTATGGGTCGGTGACGTTTTGATCCGCAAGGAAGCAGAAGGCACCGACACCTACGAGGCCAACCGCAACCTGGTCCTGACCGACGGTGCCCGCGCCGATTCCGTGCCGAACCTTGAGATTGAGACCGGCCTGATCGCCGGCGCCGGCCACGCCAGCGCCACCGGACGATTCGATGATCAGCACCTGTTCTACCTGATGGCCCGTGGCATCCCGGAAGAAGTGGCCCGCCGACTGGTGGTCCGCGGGTTCCTGAACGAGATCATCCAGAAGATCAACGTTCCGGCCATCGAAGAGCGCCTCACGGAAGCCGTCGAGCGCGAACTCGCGGCGACCAACCACTAGTGCGCAGCACCAGAGAACACGGACGACATCAATGACTGAACAGCCAAAGGGCGAGCTAGTCTGCAACGCCAGCGAGATCCAACTCAAGCAGGCGCTGCGGATCCTGATCGACGACTACCCGGTAGCGATCGTGAAGGACTCGATGGGGGAGATCCACGCCATCGGCGACACCTGCTCGCACGCGGACATCTCCCTCTCCGAAGGAGAAGTCGAAGGCTGCAAGATCGAGTGCTGGGGCCACGGCTCCCAGTTCGACCTGCGCAGCGGCGAGCCGCTCCAGCTGCCGGCCTATGATCCCGTTCCCGTGTTTGCCGTGACCGTCCTGGATGACGAGGTCTACGTGGACTTCACCAACGTCCTGAACGGCGCCGAGGCTCCCAACTTCAGCTAGCTGCCTGCAGCCGGCATCCCGCACAAGAAAACTTATCGCCAAGAAAACGCACAGTGCCGAGGGCACGGTGCAGAGGAGAACAAGACACATGTCGACTCTTGAGATCAAGGACCTGCACGTCAGCATTGACACCGAGCAGGGCACCAAGGAAATCCTGAAGGGCGTCAGCCTGACCATCAGGACCGGCGAGACGCACGCCATCATGGGCCCCAACGGCTCCGGCAAGTCCACGCTGGCGTCCACCATCGCCGGGCACCCGCGCTACAACGTCACCTCCGGCACGATCACCCTCGACGGTGAAGACGTCCTCGCCATGAGCGTCGACGAGCGCGCCCGCGCCGGCCTGTTCCTCGCCATGCAGTACCCCGTCGAGGTCCCGGGCGTGAGCATGACCAACTTCCTGCGCACCGCCAAGACCGCGATCGACGGCGAAGCCCCCAAGCTGCGCACGTGGACCAAGGACGTCAAGGCCGCCATGGCGCAGCTGCGCATCGACGCCGACTTCACCCAGCGCAACGTCAACGAAGGCTTTTCCGGCGGCGAGAAGAAGCGCGTCGAGATCCTCCAGCTCGAGCTCTTCAAGCCGAAGTTCGCCATCCTCGACGAGACCGACTCCGGCCTGGACGTCGACGCGCTCAAGGTTGTCTCCGAGGGCGTCAACCGCGCCCACGGCGAAGGCAACATGGGCACCCTGCTCATCACGCACTACACCCGGATCCTGCGCTACATCAAGCCGGACTTCGTGCACGTGTTCGTCGATGGCCAGGTTGTGGAAGAGGGCGGCCCGGAGCTCGCCGACCGCCTCGAAGACGAAGGCTACGACCGCTACGCCACCGGCGCAGGGGCGGCCACCATCGCTGCCGCCTCGGCTGCAGCCCAGGCGTAGTTAGGACTCCGCAATGACCGAACTCAATGTGGCCCGCACGGGCCTCGAGGATGTCGAAGAGGCGCTCAAGGATGTGATCGACCCGGAACTCGGGGTGAACATCGTTGATCTGGGCCTGCTGTACGGTCTGAAATACTCCGACGACGACGGCGCCCTGCTGATCGACATGACGCTCACCACCGCCGCATGCCCGCTCACCGACGTGATCGAGGAGCAGGTCGGCAAGGCCCTGGACGGGATCGTCGACGATTGGCGGCTCAACTGGGTGTGGATGCCGCCATGGGGTCCGGAACGGATCACTGAGGACGGCCGCGACCAGATGCGCGCCCTGGGCTTCAACATCTAGATCCGCAC
>NZ_JBFTZW010000053.1:0-22765 GCF_056406555.1 Arthrobacter sp. P1_B4 | reverse complement strand
GAGCCACCTGGGTGACGTGAAGTGATGGAAGGTGACTACCGGGATGAGCCCGTGCTCATGGCAGGCCTCCAGCACGCGGCGGTAATGGTTGAGTTCCGCCACCGAGAAGTAGCCTTCCTCGGGCTCGATGCGGGCCCACTCCAAGGAGAAGCGGTAACTCGTGAACCCCAGGTCGGCGATCAGGGCAATGTCCTCGCGGTACCGGTGGTAGTGGTCGACGGCGTCCCCGGACGGTTCGGCGAAGATCGTTCCGGGGAGCCTCTCCAGGAACCAGCAGTCACTGTTGACATTGTTTCCCTCGACCTGGTGGGCTGCCGTGGCGAGGCCCCACAGGAAATCGTGCGGGAAGGCAAAAGAGTCGGTCATCTGGTTCCTTTCGATCTGAGCGCCAAGCGACTGTGCATGGGCTGACTGTCCATCCTCCGCGGTCAATGCCAGGGGAGGGCGGCCGTTTTCATTGGTTGAAAGACTCATCGCTGGTCCCGCGGACATTGCGCGTCCATTCGAGACCCGTCCGGAGTGACCMTCACCACAATACTTTTCCAATCAATGACATTCTCGTGTTTCCGTTTGAGGCGTCGCCGTGATCCTTGAGTGAGCCGGTCGCCGAGACCCATCTGACGAGAGGGGCACCGGCGCAACGGCCCGGAAGCTGGTCACGGACGATCGGTATACAGGCCGCCAGGCTCCCCACGGATGTTGACCCCCGTTTGCTGAGAAAGAATGCGAAGGCGCACTACATGAAACTTCTGAACTCCACCGCACGACGGAGCGCGGCCGTTCTGGCCGGGGCGCTTCTCATGAGTTCGCTCACCGCCTGTGGCGGCGGGACCCAGGCGGCAACCGCCGTCAACAAAGACACATTGACCATCGCCGTCGACAGCGACAGCGCTTCCTTCGGCTTCGATCCGCTGCGTGTCGCCGACGCGCAGCGGCAGTTTTTTGAAGGCCTCTACGAAAACCTCATGACCCTGCAACCGGACGGTTCCGTTGGACCGGGCTTGGCCAAGGAKTTCAGCTACAGCGCGGACAACACGGTCCTTACGCTGACCCTCAAGGAAGGCGTCATCTTCACGGACGGCGCTACCCTGGATGCGGCTCTGGTGAAGGCAAACCTGGACCGCCGCAGCGACCCCGCACTCAGCGCCTACTCCGCAATCGCCAAGGGCGGAGCCCAGGAAATCACTTCGGTGAGTGTTGTCAGTCCCACGCAGGTGGCCATCAAGTTCGCCAAGCCGCAGCCAGGGTTCGAAAAGAACCTCGCCTCCACCATGGGCATGGTTGTCGGCAAGGGCGGTGTTGCCGATACGGCCAGCCTCGCCAAAACCCCGGACGGCTCCGGTCCCTACACGCTCGACCCCTCCACGGTTAAGGGCAACAAGTACGTCATGGTGAAGAACGGCAAGAATGCCGACGCCGCAAACTACGCCTACCAGAAGATCACCTTCAGCGTCATCCAGGATCCCCAGGCGCGCGCCAACGCTCTCGTCTCCGGCCAGGCCGATGTCGCCATGCTCACTTCCCCCACAGTGGACTTCGCAAAGTCCAAGGGCCTCGGCGTGTCCCAGATCGGTGGAACGCTGCACACCATGGTTTCCTTCGACAAGACCGGAAAGACCGCTCCAGCCTTCGCCAGCGAGAAAGTCCGTCAGGCGTTCCAGTTCGCCATCAACCGCCAGTCACTGGTGGATGCACTGCACAAGGGTGACATCGCGGCCTGGAATGCACTTCCCAAGGATTCCGCGGGCTTCACCCATGAGCTGAACACCAAGTTCGCCTACGACCCGGCGAAGGCCAAGAGCCTGCTGGCCGAGGCCGGCTACGCCAACGGCTTCGAGTTCACCATTGTTGGCAGCGCTGAAACCCAGACGGACCTGCAGGCCGTCCAGAAGGATCTGGCCGCCGTCGGAATCAAGATGAACATTAAGATGGCGTCCTCCACCGATGAAGCCTTCGCGGCAGTCGCGACCACGCCCCTCGGCTACGCCGCACTCGGCTGGGACAACCCGGTGGGACTGATGTACGGGGTGGTCCTGAACGGTTTCACCAATGTGCAGAAGGCCTCCGATGAGCAGTTGACTGCGGCTACGGGCGAAGCCGCGGCCGCGAAGGACGACGCCGCCAAGAAGACCGCCCTCACCAAGCTCAACACCCGCCTGGTGGAATCCGGCTGGATGATCCCGCTCTATGAGTCACTCACCAACCAGGGTTACAACACCAAGAAGGTTCAGCAGGTGAAGTTCGCAGGTTCGAACGCCTACCCGCTTCTCTCGTCCTACGCACCGGCTAGCTGATCACCGAACCTGCCGGACGGCCACCCCGACTCTGGAACGGGCAGCCGTCCGGCAGGTCCTGACCGATGGAGGTCACCATGGCACTATTCATCACCAAGCGTCTGCTGATGGCGCTGGCCACCGTGCTGGTGGTCGCGGTACTGGCATTCCTGCTGGTGCACGCGATGCCCGGCAGCCCCGGCGCTGTGTCGCTCGGCGCCGGTGCCTCCCAAGAAGCGATTGACGAGGTCAACGGGCGRCTCGGCTGGAACGATCCTCTCCTCGCCCAGTTCTTCCGCTGGCTCGGCGACGCCGTCCAGGGCAACCTCGGCACGTCCCTGATCGATGGCCGCTCGGTTAGCGCGGACCTGGGCAACAGGCTTCCGGTGACGGCATCACTCGCGGCTGGCGCCACCGTCCTGAGCGCGATCCTCGGGATCGGCCTGGGCGTGAGCGCGGCGGTCCGCGGTGGCCTGGTGGACCGGATCGTGGGCGGGATCTGCGGCCTGGCCGTGGCCCTGCCTGCCTTCTGGATCGGCATCATCTTTGTGTACCTGTTCGCCGTGCAGTCCTCGGTCTTTCCCGCCACCGGCTACGTGCCGTTCGAGGTCTCACCGCAGGACTGGGGCATGTCCCTGGCCCTTCCTGTCATCACGCTTGCCGTAGGCGGCGCGGCCTTCATCGCCCGCCAGACCAGGGCCTCGATGCTTGAGGCGTTGCAGCAGGAGCACATCCGGACGCTGCGTGCCACGGCCACACCGACCTGGAAAATCCTCTACATCCACGCCCTGCGCTACGCCAGCCTCCCCATCGTGGCCGGCATCGCGCTGCAGTTCATCGGCCTGTTCGGCGGCTCCGTCATCGCGGAGCAGCTCTTCGCCATGCCCGGCCTGGGCCAGGCCGTCCAGACCTCCGTCAGCACCCACGACGCTCCCGCCGTCCAGGGCGTGGTGGTCATCGCCACCGTCGTGGTGGTGGCCGTGAATCTCGTGCTGGAACTCGCCACCAAGTTCCTCGACCCGAAGTTGCGTGCCTCATGATCCCCAACGTCGCCCCCGCTCCTGCCGACAGTGCGCCAGCCACGGCTGCCGCAGCTGTGCAGCCCAAGTCCGGCCAGCGGGCCGCCTTCAGCAAAATTTCCGCAAGCCGGCTCTTCGCCTCGCCCGGCGGCGTGGCCGGCGTCGTATGGCTGGCAGCCCTGGTGGTTGCCTCGCTGACTGCCCAGTGGTGGCTACCCTACAAAACGGAGGACCAGGACTTCACCGCTGTCCTGTCCGGTCCCACCGCCGCGCACTGGCTCGGCACCGACGAACTCGGCCGGGACCTCCTCAGCCGCATCTTCGCTGCCGCCGCAGGCACCCTGGGAACCTCACTGATCACGGTGATTGTCGGCGTCGTGCTCGGAACCGCCCTGGCCATGGTGGCCGCCGGCAGAGGCCAGACGGAAGGAGGGATCAGCCGCGTCACCGAGGTCATGATGTCGCTGCCCGGCACCGTCATCATCCTGGCAGTTATCGGTGCCGTGGGAACCAACATCCCGCTGATCATGGCCATCTTGGGCGTCCTCATTTCCGCCGGCATCTACCGCGTCATGCTGGGCCAGGCCAAGTCGCTCCAGTCCCAGCTGTACGTGGACGCGGCCAAGGTGGACGGCGTCAGCACCCTGGGGATCAGCCTCCGCCACGTTTTGCCCGGACTGACCAACACCATCGTGGTCCAGTCCGCCCTCATCTTCGCTGTCGGCATGCTGATCCAGGCCGGCCTGGCGTTCATCGGCTTCGGCCCGCCCATCCCGCAACCCAGCTGGGGCGGCATGATCCAGGGCGCTTCCCAGCACGTCTACGACGCCCCGTGGCTGATGGTTCCCACCGGTGCGGTCCTTGCCCTGACCGTCCTGGCCGCCAACGCGATCGGCAGCGCCCTGGGGAAGGCGCCGAACACTGGCGTCTCGCACATGCCGTCGGCAGCGGCGCGCGGCCAGCGTTCTGTTGCAGCGGGCGCCGCGGCCTCGGTGGCCGAGGCGGGAGCCATCCCGGCCAAAGGCCACCTGAGCGTCCGCGGACTCTCTGTAGGGGTCGACGGCGGGACTCCGCTGGTCACGGACGTCTCGTTCGACGTCGGGCCGGGAACCGTGTTGGGCCTGGTGGGGGAATCCGGCTGCGGCAAGACCATGACCGCGCTATCGCTGCTGGGCCTGCTGCCCGCCGGGGTCTCCGCCACCGGCGGCCAGATCCTGTGGAATGGCAAGAACCTGGCCGCCGCCACGGAGCGCGAGATGGAAGGCATCCGCGGCCGGGACATCGCCCTGATCTCGCAGGAACCCATGCGGGCCCTGGATCCCATGTTCACCGTGGGCTACCAGCTCACCGCGGCCATCCGCCGGCTGCGGAAGGTGGGCAAGGCCGAGGCACATGCCGAAGCCCTCAGCTTGCTCGAAAAGGTGGGCATTGTGGACGCCAAACGCATCCTCAAGACCTACCCGCACCAGATCAGCGGCGGCATGGCCCAGCGCGTCGCCATCGCCCTGGCACTGTCCGGCCGGCCCAGGCTGCTGGTGGCCGACGAACCCACCACAGCGCTGGACGTCACCGTGCAGGCCGAAATCCTCTCGCTGCTGCGCTCCCTGGTGAAGGACACCGGGATGTCCGTGGTGATGGTCACCCACGACCTCGGCGTCGTGGCGGACATCTGCGACAACGTCGCCGTGATGTACGCCGGCCAGGTGGTGGAAAGCGGCCGGACCGCCAATATTCTCGACAACCCCCGCCACCCTTACACCTTGGCGCTTCTGGCCGCCGACCCGCACGCCAACACCGCGGCGGACATGCCTGAACGGCTGGCCACCATCAGCGGCCAGGTTCCGCAGCCAAAGGACTGGCCCACGGGCTGCCGCTTCATGGCGCGCTGCCAGTTCGCCGGCTCCGCGTGCGCCGCCCCGGTGCCGCTGCTGCCTTCCGGCTCCGAAGACGGACTGGTCCGCTGCGTCAAGGCGGACGAACTGGCGGTGGAGGGCCTGGAATGGCTTGCCACCGAAGTGCCCACTCACCGAGTACTGAAAATCGTCGAAAAGGACCTGGCATGAGCATCGAGACGGCAGAACGGCAGGACACGGCGCCAGTTGCGCCGGAGCAGCCCATGCTGGAGGTCAAGGACCTGCTGGTCCGGTACGGCCGCGGCCGGAAAGCTGCAGCAGCCCCGGCAGCGGTGGACGGCGTCAGCTTCTCCATCCGTCCCGGCGAGACCGTAGGCCTGGTGGGGGAATCCGGCTCCGGAAAATCCACCATCGGCAAGGCGATCCTTGGCCTCCAGAAGAGCGCCGGCGGCACCATCAGCTACCAGGGCAAGGACATCACCTATGCCGGTGCTGCAGAGCGCCGCGCCCTCGGCGGTGAACTGCGGGCGGTCTTCCAGGACCCCAACTCCTCGCTGAACCCGCGCCAGAGCATCGGTGCTTCGCTGGCGGAGCCGCTGCGGATCCGCGGGGTTACGGCCGCAGTGGCGCGCGAAAGAGCCGAAGCCATGCTCGAACGCGTGGGGCTGCCCCGTGAGGCCGTGGACCGCTACCCCAGCCAGTTCTCCGGCGGCCAGCGCCAGCGGATCGCCGTCGCCCGTGCCCTGATCTGCGAACCGAAGCTCGTGGTGTGCGATGAGGCGGTCAGTGCCCTGGATCTCTCCACCCAGGCCCAGGTGCTCAACCTCCTGGCCGACCTCCGCGACGAGCTTGGCCTGAGCTACCTGTTCATCGCCCACGACATCTCGGTGGTCCAGTTCCTGGCGCAGCGCGTTGTGGTCCTCTACCGCGGCCAGGTGATGGAAAGCGGGCCGGCGGCAGCCGTCACGGAGTCGCCCAAGCATCCGTTCACCCAGGCCCTCGTGGCTGCTTCGCCCGTGCCGAGGCCCGCGGAACAGGCCGAGCGGAGGATGCTGCGCGAATCCCTTGGCGTCCGCACGGCCGCTGCAGTGGCGGGGTCGCCGGGAGGCTGTCCCTTCAGCCAGCGGTGCCCGCTCGCCACCGAACTCTGCACCGCCGAGCGTCCGGCCCTTCGGCGGGTGGGCGCCGCCGACGTCGCCTGCCACTACGCCTGACCCCGCGCAGCCCAGCGTCAGGTCCGCCTCAAACAAGTTGAGCCCAACTTCAGGGAGCTTCCCCGCATGAACCACCCCACGCACCTTCGGACGGACCACCTCAGCGAATCCTTCGGGATCACCAATACGCTGTCTGAATTCAGCTGGACGCCGCCGCAGGGCACGGTCCGGCAGGTTGCCTACCAGCTGGCGGCCAGCAACGGCTGGGACACCGGCCGGGTGGACGGCGGCACGCACGGCTTCGTGCCGTACGGCGGCCCCGCCCTCGGCTCCCGGGACCGCTTCGACTGGACGGTCCGGACCTGGAACGTGGCCTCTGACGGCACCGAAGTTCTGTCCGCCTGGTCCGAGCCGATGGCCGTGGAACTGGGCCTGCTGCACCCGGAGGATTGGACCGCGCAGTGGATCGGCCCCGACGAACCGGCGGTTCCGGAACCGGGGGAGCGTCCCGGACATGCTCTGTCAAAAACCTTCACGCTGGACGCAGCCCCCGCAAAGTCGCGCGCCTACGCCACAGCCCACGGCATCTACGAGCTCTTCATCAACGGCGTGCGGGTGGGGGACCAACAGCTCACACCGGGCTCGACGAGTTACCACAGCACGCTCCAGGTCCAGGCCTTTGATATCGCCCGCATGCTCCGGCCCGGTACCAACACCGTCCGGGCCGTCCTCACCGACGGCTGGTACCGCGGCACGTTCGGGTACACACGCGACGCCGACATGCACGGACCGCAGACGGCCTTCCTGGCTCAGCTGGAGCTGGAGTCCGGCGGACAACGGACAGTCGTCGGCACCGACGGCTCGTGGGACGTTTCCGCGACGGAGATCGTCAGCGCCGATCTCATGGCCGGCCAGCGAGTAGATTTCCGCCGCGGCCACGGGGCAACCGGGCACGCAGTCCTCCGCGACGGCAGCTTCACCACCCTCACCGGCCCCGTGGCGCCCCCCACGCGCATCGTGGAAGAACTCAGCCCGGTATCCATCACGCGACTGGCCAACGGCAACCAGATCGTGGACCTGGGCCAGAACATCAACGGCTGGATCCGCCTGAGCCGGCTTGGCGCCCCAGGGAAGACTGTCACGATGGTGTACGGCGAAGCCCTGGGCGCTGACGGCGACGTCACCCAGGAACACCTCCGTCCCCACGATTTCCGCAATCCGGGGCAGTTCCTCGGCGCCGGACAGGTGGATTCCGTGGTGGCATCTGGCGCCCCGGGCGAGGTCTTCGAGCCGCGCCACACCACCCATGGCTTCCAGTACGTCGCCGTGCAGGGCCTGGACGCAGACCTGGAACCGGCGGACATCGTGGGCTGCATGGTCCAGACCCAGCTGGAACGCCTGGGGACTTTCAACTGCAGCGACGACCGGCTCAACAGGCTGCACGACATTGTGGAGTGGAGCTTCCGCGGCAACGCTTGTGAAGTTCCCACCGACTGCCCGCAGCGGGAAAAGGCAGGCTGGACCGGCGACTGGCAGCTGTTTGTACCCACCGCCGCCTACCTCTTCGACGTGGCAGGTTTTACGGCGAAGTGGCTCAGGGACGTGAGGACCGATCAGTGGGACAACGGAGTGGTGGTCAACATCTCTCCCTCGCCGGGACCGGAGGTAACCAGTGCCGAATTCATGGCCTTTACGAATGGGTCCTCAGGGTGGGGGGATGCGGTGGTCATGGTGCCTTGGGAGATCCATCTCGCCACCGGTGACACCGGCATCCTGGAACAGAACTGGGAGGCGATGGAACGCTGGCTCGGCTTCATCCGCAGCGCCGCGGAGGGCAACCGGCACCCGGCCAGGGCAGAGGCCCACGCCATGCCGGCCCCGCATGAGCAGTATCTCTGGGACACCGGCTTCCATTTCGGGGAATGGATGGAACCGGGTGGCCCGGCGCCGGACCTATTCGCCTCTCGGTCTGCCGACAACGGCATCGTGGCCACCGCCTACTACCGGCACTCCTCCGCCATCATGGCCAGGATTGCCGCCGTCCTGGGCAAGGGGGACAAAGCCCGGGAACTTGGGGAGCTCTCCGGTAACGTCCGCCGCGCGTGGCAGCGGGAATACCTGCGGGCCGACGGAACAGTGGACGGTGGCACGCAGGCCAACTGCGTGCGCGCGCTGGCCTTTGACCTGGTTCCGGACGGCGGACGGCCGGCGGTGGTCAAGCAGTTGGTCACGCTCGTTCGCGACGCCGGCACGCACCTGGGCACCGGCTTCCTGGCCACCCCCTACCTGCTGCCTGTGCTCGCCGATAACGGACAGCCGGACCTCGCCTATGAACTGCTCATGCAGGACTCCGAACCCTCCTGGCTGGTGATGGTGGACCGCGGTGCCACCACCATGTGGGAAGCCTGGGACGGAAGAGGCGCGGACGGAACAACGCGCCAGTCGCTGAACCACTACAGCAAGGGCGCCGTGATCTCGTTCCTGCACCGCTACACGGCGGGCCTGCGCCAGGCACCCGGGAACGCGGCCTACAAACGGATCATCATCGAGCCCCGCCCCGGCGCCGGGATCACCTCCGCGGCCACGTCGCACCGGGGCCCGCAGGGCCCCATCGAGGTCAGCTGGGCAATTGACGACGGCAAGATCACCCTCATTGCGACCGTCCCGCCCGGCACCACAGCGGAAGTCCGCCTCACCGGCCGGCCGAACGCCGTCGTCGGGCCCGGAACCCATACCTTCACCGCCCCTGCCGGCGGCAATGACCACYAGCCCCAACTTGCAAGGAGTGCATCATGACCCCGGACGCAGCCACAGCCACGGAAACCACCCCCGTCGAAACAGGTCAGGCGGCACCGGCCGGGCTGCCGGCCCCGACCTTCCCGGCGTTCCTGCCCCCGGGCGCGGCCGAAGTCGTGTCGGAAAACTCTGCCGTCCACCGCGAAGTCAGCTACGCGATCGCTATCGGCTTCCGCCGGCTCGCCATGGATATCTGGCTGCCCCGCAACGCTGCCGGGACGCCGGTGCCGCTGGTTGTCTGGATCCACGGCGGCGCGTTCCAGCTGGGAGACCGCCGCGAGCTGCCGCCTACCTTCGCCCCGGACTCAGTGTTCCGCCTGCTGAACGAAGCCGGCATCGCGTGCGCCACCGTGGACTACCGCCATGCCCTGGAGGCGCCGTTCCCGGCGCAACTGCACGACCTCAAGGCCGCCGTCCGGTACCTCCGCGAACACGCAGACATGTTGGGGATCGACGCCGGACGGATCGGCGCGTGGGGCGAGTCGGCCGGCGGGCATCTTGCCGCCCTGCTGGGACTGACTGGCGCCAGGAAGGACCTCGAGGGTGGCCTCGGAGTCCAAGGGCACTCCAGCGCCGTGAGCGCCGTCATCGACTTCTACGGGGTGTCCTCGCTGCCGGACATGCCGGCCATGAACATTCCCCCGGGCATGATGACCGGGCCGTTGAGCGCGGCGGTGCCGGACGGCATGACCCTCGAGCCCGGCCCCATGCTGGTGGGCGGCACCGCCGACGCCGCCCTGCTGGCCGCAGCGAGTCCGCTGGGCTACGTCACCGCGGACGCGCCGCCGTTCCTGCTGGTCCACGGCGACAGCGACGGCCTGGTTCCGCTCTCCCAAAGCCAACTGCTCGCCGCCGCGCTCGATGACGCGAACGTCCGCAACGAACTCATCACCATCCGGGGCGGTGACCACTGCTTTTTCGGCGCCGAAGGGCAGCTGGACCGGATCCTCGGCTCAGCGGTGGCATATTTCGCCCACGAGCTTTAGCGACAAGCTCAATTTCCGGCGGTAGCATTCCGCTATGCCTATCGCACGCTTCCCAGGTCTCGTCATTGATTGCCCCGACGCCGCGGTCCTCGCGGGTTTTTACGGCGCCCTGCTGGGCTGGCAGGTGAAGGTCGACGGTGACTGGGCCGAAATCCGCCCTGACGACGGCAGCAACTGCATTTCGTTCCAGCAGGTGGACGGCTACCGTGCCCCGGAATGGCCTGGCCAGGAAGTGCCACAGCAAATGCACCTGGACCTGATGGTGCAGGACCTGGATGAAGGCGAAAAGGTCGCCGTCGAGCTGGGGGCCACCAAGGCCGACTCGCAGCCGGGCACCAGCTTCCGGGTATTCCTCGACCCGGCCAGCCACCCCTTCTGCCTCTGCGTGGACTAAACAACTCGCCACGCCCGGTTGGCGTCGGCAGCCGCCGGGTAGGCCCAACAAGGCACTCCATGCACAGGGTTTCCAGTCAATGAAACTTCGCTAGCGGGCGCATTGCCGTTCCCGGGACGCTGGGGAAAGCCCTAGAGCTTCCTCCAACTGATGAATCGAGCCGACGTTGACTCCCAACACCCTTCGTTTCCCGTCCCAGGACCACGCCCGCGCGGGGACCGCCGTTCCCTCCGCCGTCCGATTCGAACACCACGAGGAGCCCTTCGGCATCGGCGAAGACCGCCCCAGGCTCTCCTGGCAGGTCACCACCGACCGGACCGGGTGGGTCCAGGCCGCCTACGAACTCCAGCTCGGCCCCGATGAGGCCGGCCTGACAAGCTACGGCCGCACCGAGACCAGGGAGCAGCTCCTGCAGCCCTGGCCCGCACCGCCGCTGGAGAGCCGCCAGCGCGTCGCCGTCCGCGTCCGTGTCTGGGGCAACGGCGGCGGCGCGCCCTCCGAATGGAGCCCCGTTGCCTACGTAGAGGCGGGATTACTGAACGCGTCCGATTGGCAGGCAGCCATGATCCGCCCGGCCTGGGACGAGGCCAGCGACGCCAACGAGCCGGCAGCGCGCCTGAGCCGGACGTTCGAAGTGGCCGGGCCCGTGGCGTCCGCCCGGCTCTACGCCAGCGCCCACGGCGTCTACGTGGCGCACATCAACGGCCGCCGCGTGGGCCGGGACATCCTGACCCCGGGCTGGACCAGCTACCACCACCGCCTGCGCTACCAGAGCTACGACGTCACTGAGTATCTCCGGCCAGGCACGAACGTGATCGGCCTTGAGTTCGCGGACGGCTGGTGGCGCGGCAATCTGGGCTTCCAGGAGAAGCGCAACACGTACGGCAACCGCACCGCCGTGATCGCCCAGCTGGAAATGACCGACGGCGGCGGGGCAGTGAGCGTGATTGGCTCGGATGCGTCGTGGCTGGCGGGGCGGGGGCCGGTGCTGTCGGCAGACCTGTACGACGGCGAAACGTTCGATGCGCGGCTCCGGAGCCGTGGCTGGGCTGAGACCGGAGCGGAGACCGGCGCGGGCCCCGACTTGCTGCAGCCCGCCGTCGTAGTTGACGGCTTCGATCCTGCAGTCCTGGTCGCACCCGACGGCCCGCCCGTCCGGGCCACCGACGAGTTGCCGGTCAAAGCCGTGCTGGGAACGCCGTCCGGAAAGACCATTCTGGACTTTGGCCAGAACCTGGTGGGCCGGGTGCGTTTCAATGTGAGCGGTGCGGCCGGCACCGAGGTGGTGCTGCGGCACGCCGAGGTTCTGGAGCACGGCGAACTCGGAGTCAGGCCGCTGCGCGTCGCCAAGCAGACCGACCGCTACATCGTGCGAGGCGATTCGGGCGGCGAGAGCTGGGAGCCGGAGTTCACCATCCACGGGTTCCGCTACGTGGAGGTGAGCGGCTGGCCAGGTGTTGTGGATCCGGACGCGTTCACCGCCGTCGTGATCCACTCGGACCTGCGGCGAACGGGCACGTTCGAATGCTCCGATCCGATGCTGAACCAGCTCCACTCGAACGTGGTGTGGGGGATGCGGGGGAACTTTGTCGACGTGCCCACGGACTGCCCGCAGCGCAACGAGCGCCTCGGCTGGACCGGCGACTTCCAGATCTTCGCCGCCACCGCGTCCTTCCTGTACCGGATCCCCGGCTTCACCACGTCCTGGCTCAAGGACCTCGCCGCAGAGCAGGGGACTGACGGGCCGCCGCCGCTGGTGGTCCCGGAAGTGGTGGCCGAAAAGCCGCCATTCCCGGACCGCCCGGTGATGGCCGCGTGGGGTGATGCAGCCGTGCTTGTTCCCTGGGTGCTGTACCAGCGGACGGGGGACCTCGAGTACCTCCGCCGGCAGCTGCCGGGAATGATCGCCTGGCTGGAAGCCGCGGCCCAGGCCGCCGGCCCGGAGCTGCGCTTTGAGCACGGCTTCCAGTTCGGCGACTGGCTGGACCCGGCCGCACCGCCGGACTCGCCCGGCGACGCCCGCACCCCCTGGCAGCTCGTGGCACAGGCCTACCTGGCTTACTCGGGGTCGGTGGCGGGCGAGGCTGCCGGACTGCTGGGCCACGACACGGAATCGGAACGGTTGCGCGAGCTGTCCGCCCGGTCCCGGGCGGTGTTCCGGGAACGCTACCTTAATGACGAAGGCCGGCTCCGGCCGTCCACGCAGACGGCCTACGCGGTGGCACTGCGCTTCGGACTCCTCGAACCGGCCGAACACCCTGCCGCGGCCGCCCGGTTGGCCGACATCGTGGAAGCCGACGGCTACCGCATCGCCACCGGGTTCGTGGGAACTCCGCTGGTCTGCGACGCGCTCAGCGATGAAGGCCACACGACGGCGGCATACCGCCTGCTCCTCCAGACCGAGTGCCCGTCATGGCTGTACCCCGTGACAATGGGCGCCACCACTATTTGGGAACGCTGGGACTCCATGCTCCCGGACGGCAGCATCAATGAGGGCGAAATGACTTCTTTCAACCATTACGCCCTGGGTGCCGTGGCCGATTGGATGCACCGCACTGTGGCCGGCTTGGCACCAGCTGAACCCGGGTATCGGAAACTCGCCATCCGGCCTAGGCCCGGCGGGGGGCTGGCGTGGGCCGCTGCCCGGCACGAGACCCCTTACGGCGAGGCTGTGGTCCGGTGGGAGCTGGACGGCGACGTGTTCTTGCTGTCCGTGTCGGTCCCGGCCGGCTGCACCGCCGCGGTGTACCTGCCCGACGGCGGGACCACCGGCGTCGAGGTCGGTTCCGGGACGCATTCGTTCAGCTGTGCAGTTCCTGAAGCCGCAACCGAGGGCGCCCGCGAGCCGGTGTTTCAGCCATGAGCCTGGATGTGGAGCTGGCCGGCCTCATGCACCACGTGGCTGAAGCCGGCTCCTTCGCCGATCTCCTCGCCGATCCTGCCGGGATGCAGCGGCTGGCGGCGTTCAGCGGCGCGGATCTGCCCTACACGGCCCCTGCCGTACCGATCCGCTCGGTGGAGGCGCCGGGGCCCAACGGACCCGTGCCCATCCGGATCTACGGCCCCGGCATCCTTCGGCTGGACGGTGACCGGGGTTCCGCGGCGGGGAATGCGTCCGGGGCCGCCCTGCCCGGCCTGGTGTGGCTGCATGGCGGCGGGTTCGCCGGAGGGACGCTGGACATGCGGGAGGCCGACCAGGTCGCCCGGGAACTAGCTGACCGGACCGGCGGCCTGGTGTTCTCCGTCGACTACCGGCTGGCCGGCGACGGCGTCCACTTCCCGGTCCCGCACGAAGACGCGCTCGCGGCGTGGATCTGGGCGGCAGCCCACGCCGAGGGCCTTGGCGTGGCCCCGGGAAACCTGTGCCTTGGCGGGGCCAGCGCCGGCGGGAACCTCGCCGTCGGCGCCGCCATGTATCTCAAGGACGCCGGACTCGCACTGCCCGCCAAGCTGCTGCTGGCGTACCCGTTCCTGCACGCCGCGCTTCCCCCTCTGAAGCCGGCCGCGGTGTCCGACGGCAGGGTGCTTTCCAGCCTGCCGCGGATCCTGCGCTTCACCGAGGACGACTGCCAGGCAATGGTGGAGAACTACATCGGCGGCCCCGCCGGGATGGCGTCCTCGTATGCCCTGCCCGGCCGTGCCGATCCTTCGRGGCTCCCCCCGGTGGCGGTCATCGCCTGCGAATACGATGACCTGCGTCCGTCGGCTGAGCTCTTCCGGGAATCGCTCCGCGCGGCCGGCGTCCAGGTGTCCTTCCGGCTGGAAGCGGGGGCGACGCACGGGTACCTCAACCACTCGGCGGCGCTGGGGATCGTGCAGCAGGGGCTGGCATTCCTTGCGGCGGAACTGGCCTCGGCAAAGCCCTTTCAATGATTGAAATCCAAGGTTTGCGCCGGTCCGGTGATCCGACAGTCTTAGGGGAGACGCCGGGCATCACGGAACCCGTGCACAAGCCAAGCGGCGCAGGAAAACGGATGGAGTCGACGATGACGGAAGGTCGCGTGCTGAGCGGCATCGAATTCGCCCGCGCGGGTGACGACGGTTCCCGCCCGCTGTTGCTGGACCTCTACCTTCCCGGTCCTGAGGGCGGGGCGGCTCCCCGGCCGGCGGTGGTCCATTTCCACGGGGGCGGCTGGCGCATGGGGGAGCGGTCTTCCCTGGGCCCGGTCCTGGACGGATTCGGCAACAGCGTCTTCCAAACGTTCACTGACACAGGATTCGTGGTGGCATCGGCGGACTACCGGCTTAGCCAAGAGGCGCATTTCCCGGCCCAGCTGCACGACGCGAAAGCCGCCGTCCGCTGGCTGCGGAACCATGCCGCCGACTACAACGTGGACCCGGAGCGGATCTACGCGTGGGGCGACTCCGCGGGCGGCCATCTCGCCAGCCTGGTGGGTCTCACCACCAATGCCGACGGCGTCAATGCCGGCGATGCCGTCGCCGCGGTGGCAGCCTGGTACCCGCCCACGGACCTGGGCAGGATGGCCGAACAGAGCCTGCCGGGCGCCGTTGCCAGGGCCAACGATCCCGGATCCAGGGAGGAACTCCTTGTCGGTGCTGTACTGGCCGACGAGCCGGCGAAGGCGTCTGCGGCGAGCCCCATCAGCTACGCCAGCCGTTCGGCACCGCCGTTCTTCCTGGCCCACGGAACCGCCGACCGCTTCGTTCCGCCCGCCCAGTCGACGTCCCTAGCGGCGGCGCTGGAAGCCGCCGGAACCGACGTCGAACTGCTCCTGATCGAGGACGCGGACCACATGTGGGTACTGCCCGATCACAGCCCGGCCGCCGCGGAGAAGGCCATGGACGCCACCGTCGACTTCTTCCTCCGCCAGGCCCACGTCCCCTGACAGAGCCCTCCCCGCGAAGCCAGTGCGGGCCCCGGTCTGACCCGGGCAGCTTTGCCCTGCCAATTTTCCACGATCACCAGTTCCCTCACCCGCCCGTCCGGGCGGAACCTGAAAGGCCCTCCACATGCAGTACATCGGCATCACCCACGACGGCGCGGCCTGGGTTGCGGCCCTGGCCGACAGCCGGGTCTACCCGCTGGCTCCGGTCCAGGATTTCTGGGCGGATGCCGCCGGCTGGCAGGAAAAGTCCCTGTCCCTGACGGCCGGCGGCGCGTCGCTGACCCGGGCGGACGTCACCGAAGTCCCACTGGTCCCGCCCACCGCCCGCGTGATCTGCGTGGGATTGAACTACCGCGCCCACGCCGCCGAGGGTTCCTTCTCCGTGCCCGAGTACCCCACGCTGTTCGGCCGGTGGACCGCGTCCCTGTCGGTCGGCAACGTCCCCGCGCCGGTGCCCGCCGGCGAGGCCGGACTGGACTGGGAAGGCGAAGTCGCCGCCTACGTGGGCCGGCGGGTCGAATCCGCGGACGAAGCCACCGCCGCGGAAGCCGTCTTCGGCTACTCCACCTTCAACGACCTCACCGCGCGGCGGGCCCAAAAGCTCACCGCCCAGTGGACCCTGGGCAAGAACGGCGACTTCAGCGGCCCCCTCGGCCCGCTGGTCAGCCGCGACGAGGCCGGGGACCTTCGCGAGGGATTGCAGGTCCGGACCCGGGTCAACGGCACCGAGGTCCAGAACGGCAACACCCGGGACATGATCTTCTCCGTCCCGGCCATCATCGCCCTGATCAGCCAGACGATGACCCTGCATCCCGGTGACGTCATCGCCACGGGAACCCCGGAAGGGGTCGGCTACGTCCGGACCCCGCCGTGGCTCCTGCAGCCCGGCGACACGGTCGAAGTGGAAATCGACACCCTGGGAACGCTCACCACGCCCGTCGGCGGGCCGTCACTGCGGGCCCGGGCCTGATGACCGCCGTCAACAACGCGGCCCTCGGCGACCTCCCGGACCGGGTGCCGGTGCTGATCGCCGGCGGAGGACCCAGCGGGCTCTTCCTGGCCCTGGACCTCGCGCACCGCGGCATCCGCAGCCTCGTCATCGAGCCGAGGACCACCATTGACCAGGACCGGCCGCGCGCCAAGACCACGAACGCCCGCACCATGACGCACCTGCGCCGCCTCGGGCTTGCCGACAAACTCCGCGACGCCGCGCCGCTGCCGGTCGCCTACGCCCAGGACGTCATCTTCTGCTCCGCCCTCACCGGCCACGAAGTCACCCGGTTCCGCCAGGCCTTCCAGCTCGTCCCGGGCCGGTATGGCCCCCAGCCGGAATGCGGGCAGCAGGTCCCGCAGCCCGTCATGGAGGCCGTGCTCCGGGAGGCCGCCGCCGAATCCCCGCTCATCACGCTGCTGACCGGCCTGAGCGTGGAAGACCTGGACATCAACCAGGGCGGCGGCACGCCGGGCCCAGGCCGGCCGCGCTTCGGCTCGCGCGTGGCGGTGTCCGACGCAACCGGGCGGCGCAAGGCCGTGGACTGCAACTTCGTAGCCGCGGCCGACGGCGGGTCCTCCACCGTGCGCCGCCGGCTGAACATCCGCCTCGCCGGGGGCTCCGCCGAGCTCTCCAACATCAGTGTCCTGTTCCGTTCCGACACCCTCGCCGCCGCGATCACCCTGGACCCGGCCGTCCAGTACTGGGTCCTGGGACCCGAGGTTTCGGGCATGGTGGGGCCGCTGGACCTTGGCAGCACCTGGTGGGCCATCATCCAGGGCGTGGACGGCAGCGGATCACCCGACGCCGGACGCCTGGTCCGTTCGCTCGTCGGGGCCGACGTCGACGTCGAGGTCATCGCCACCGACCCCTGGACGGCGCGCATGCTGCTCGCCCCGGGATACGGGCACGACGGCGTGTTCCTGATCGGGGACGCGGCGCACCTGAATCCGCCCTGGGGCGGGCACGGGTTCAACACGTGCATCGGCGACGCCGCCAACCTGGCCTGGAAGATCGCCGCCGCCCTGGAAGGCTGGGCCGGGCCGGCCCTGCCCGGCAGCTATGAGCTGGAGCGCCGGCCCGTCGCGGCCCGGACCATCCGCGACGCCGCCGCCAACGGCAAGTCGCTGGCCTACCACTTCGCGGACCCGGCCCTGGGCCGGGCGGATGCGGACGGCGAGGCAGCCCGGCGGGCCGCCAAGGATGCGCTGGCCGTCAAACAAAGCGAGTTCGACTCGCTGGGACTGGTGCTGGGCTACACGTACGGCTCCTCGCCTCTGGTGGTCCCGGACGGCCTGCCCGTCCCCGCCGAGGACCCCGTCAGCTACGTCCCCTCCGCCAGCCCGGGATCGCTGCTGCCACACGCCTGGCTCGACGCGACAACGTCGCTCTACGACCTGCTGGGCAGCGGCTTCACCCTCCTGGTGGACCGCGACAGCCTGGGCGGCGCGGCCGCCGGGCAGGCCTACGCGGCGGTCCTGGCCGCCGCCGCGATCCACAAAATCCCGCTGTCCGTCGTCGACGTCGGACCCGACCAGGACGGAACCCCGATGACCACGCACTGGCAGGCCGCCGCGGTGCTGGTCCGCCCGGACCAGCACGTCGCCTGGCGGGGGACCGACCCCGTGGGGGCCGCCGCGGCCATTGGCGTGGCCGCCGGCTGGCCGCTGGCAACACCATCCGAAGACCCCGACAGGAGAACACGTGTCCGTGCCGTCCTTCCGTGACTATCTCTACCCGCCCGACCACCCGCGGGTGGCGCAGATCCGTGGCCTGGATGCCCGCGGCTATGCCGAGGCGGCAAAGACCGATCCCTTCGCGGGTCCCATGATCCAAGGCTGGGCCGCCCAATACCCCGAGCCTTTCACCGGGGTGACCAGCGACGGGGTCCGCCGGGACGGGCTGTACCCCCTCGAGACGGCGCCGGCGGGGGAGGAGGCGCCGGCGGCCGCCATGACGGCCGCCGCCCGGGACCTGCTGGCACGACTCACGCCGGCCCAGGCCGAACAGCTCCGCTACGGGGTGGACGCGCACGAATGGCAGAGCTGGGCCAACCCGGAATTCCTGCAACATGACACGGGCCTGCGCCTGGACGAGCTGGACCCGGACGTGCGCGAACAGATCCTGGCCGTCGTGGCGGCGAGCCTGAGTCCGGCCGGCTACGGGCTGGTCCGTAACCTGATGCGGATCAATGGATTCCTGGGCGACCTGGTGGAGCTGCCGGAGCTGATGAACGAGTTAAGCTACAACTTCGCCCTCTACGGTGACCCGTCGGAGACGTCCCCGTGGGGCTGGCAACTCTTCGGCCACCACGTGGCGCTCAACGCCCTGGTGGCCGGGACCCAGCTGGTGGTCTCGCCGGTGTTCCTCGGCGCCGAACCGGACGTCATCGACGCCGGCCCGCACCAGGGCGTGGCCGTTTTCAAGGAGCGGATCGCCTTGGCGCGGCGCCTCATGCAAGCCCTGCCCGGGCCGCTGCGGGACGAGGCCACGCTTTTCGAGGACATGCAGGACCCGGCCATGCCGGAGGGCAGGCTGCACCCCGGGGACGAACGTCACCTGGCCGGCTGCTTCCAGGACAACCGCGTGATTCCCTACGAGGGAATCCCGGTCAGCGCGATGCCCGCCGCGGCACGCGCGATCCTGGACCAGCTCGTGGCAGACTTCATCGCGTTCCTCCCCGACGGGCCGCGGACCGTCCGCCTGCGGGAAATCGCGGCCCACTGGGACGAAACCTGGTTCTGCTGGATCGGCGGATGGGAGGCGCAGGACGCCTTCTACTTCCGCCTGCAGAGCCCCGTGCTGGTCATGGAACTGGACCACCACACAGGCGTCTTCCTCAGCAATGACACCCCGGCCCCGTTCCACATGCACACGGTGCTGCGCACCCCGAACGGCAACGACTACGGGCGCGAGCTGGTGCGCCAGGCTCTGAACGGACACGCGTCATGAACCGCTGACAAGCCGTCCACCGACGCGAATGGCCCGGAACCCTCCGCGGGGGTTCCGGGCCATTCGTGTGGGACCTGCAGCCGGACCGGAAAACCGGGCCAGATGCCCAGGTCCGCCTAGATGTCCAGCGCAGCCCTGCGCTGCGGCGGGGGACCCACCACGGTCAGGTCCATCTCGGCCTGGGCCCGGCCGAAGCCCTCCATGTCCATGTAGGGCTCGCCGCCCTCGGTGTACATGTAATCCTCCGTGGGCTTGTTGAAGTACTCGAAGAAGCCGTTGAAGACCGACGGCGTCAGGAACCCGACCATCTGGGTGTTGTGGGAATCGAAGGCGAAGGAGTGGATGGTCCCGGCCGKGGCGTGGAGGAAGTCGCCCTTGGTGAGCAGCACTTCGCGGCCGTTGGCGTAGATCCACATCCGGCCCTCGGTGCAGAGGAAGTTTTCCGTGTGCTGCTCGTGGAAGTGCAGCGGAATGTAGGGGGACTTGGCGCCCTTGGTGTGGACGGCGAAGTAGTTCGCTCCCGTGTTCGCCGGCCGGGACAGGTACGTGAACATGGTCTGGTAGCTGACCATCCGCTCGCCCTCGCCCGCACTGAGGAAGTACGGGCTCTGAGCCGCCGGCAGCCCGGCGTCCTGCCGGAAAGACGGTGCCACCCGTTCGACGTCGGGGAACGTGATGCCGAATTCGGCGCCCACCGCCGCGCACTCCTGCAGGCTGGGCTTCCGGCCCGGGGTGACAGGTGGGACGTGCGAATCGATGGGTGTGCCGACGCGTTCGTAGTAGGCCTCGGCGCCGCCCGGTGTCATCCAGTTCAGGAACCGGGTGTAGTGGCTTGCCATCCGGTACGCGTGCGGGGTTCCCGGCGGGATCACCACGGAATCCCCGGGAGTCAGGATGCGGCTTTCGCCCGGCAGCCAGACGTGCAGGATGCCGTCGAAGACGTACAGCGTTTTGTGTTCCACCGCGTGGCTCACAAACGGTGATTCGGCCCTCATGCCGCCGGAGATGTAGGCGGCGCTGAAAATGCCGCCAGTGTCTGCCGCCCGGGCGATCACCGTGACCAGCTGGCCGGCGATCTCATAGCGGGCGCCTTCGCCCGACGCCATGTAGTACGGGACGGCGTCCCCCGGCAGCACATTCGCCAACGGGAGCTCTTTGTTCATTTCCTCAACGCTGAGGGACATCGCATCCTTCTTTCCTGTCTGTGGAGCGCGGGCTGCCCCCAAGACTGCCCCTGATTCTCCGCCGCGGCGACCTCCATTTCCAATGGATGAAACACTTCTGCCCGTCCGGGCTGTTGGGCGCCGGGAAGCCGTTGGTGGCGGCCGGCGGGCGGGGGTAGGCGCCCGCGGCCTTTCGCCGATACGGTCCAAAGTCCCTGTTTTGGTGTCAGTACTCCCGGATAGTCTTGCGTGAGGCGCATGGCGGTCCGTAATGCGAGCCGGTGCGCCTCCAGCCAAGAACAATGGGGGGTACGTTGTCCAACGATTCAGTCATGACCTGGCTTCCCGGCGACGCAGGCCGCACCGCGGCAGCCGAGCCTTCAGAGCGGAGCGAGGCCGTCGGCCCCTCCTGGGACCGCGTCATCCCGCAAGGATCTCCCGGCGCCAGCCGCGGTGACTACTGCCGCGACCATTGGCCGCCCCTGTAGGGGTACCGCTGAGGCGGCAGTGTTCCTGCCCGCGGAGGACCCAGACGGCGGTTGCCCGCGCACGGCTGTTGGCTTCTATTTACCTGGGATTTACGTGACTTGCCTTGTGGGCGTTCCACGGCCGCAGCGAGACTTTAATGACGGGCTGACATCATCCGTTCAGCCTCAGGGACAAACCAAACCAGCGGGCAGCAGCGACGCTTTCCCCTTCACCCCGTGGCAATGATGCCCGGACGGGGAGCCCGCGAACCGGGAGGATCGTCATGGCCGGCACATTTGAACTCTTCGTTGACGCTGATGCCTGCTTCAGGTTTCGGCTCAGGGCACCGGACGGGGCAGTACTGGCCGTGTCAAAGGGCTTCGCGGACAAGCCGGCAGCGGTTGCCGGCATCACCGCGGTGCGCGAGTATGCCGGCCTGGGGCTGATCAGTGATCTGTGCCCGGAGCCGCCGGCAAGTCCGGCGGCACCGCGGCCGAGAAGCACTCCGACGCCGGTGCCCGGCGTCGACCGGCGGGTGCACGACAACGACCTCCGGATCCGCGCCCGGGCCCTCCGCCGCCCGGCGCACGGGCCGGGCGCGGTAGGCGTCGGCTGATCCGACAGGGCGCACGGCGACCCGGCCGCGGCAGACCGGCCCAGGCGGACGTTGGGTGGCCAGGGGCGCCGCTACGGGTCCATTCCGGCGTGCACCGGAACGAACTCGATCTTGTTCGCTGGCTGGACCGTTTTCTTGGGGGCCCGCGAGAACCCCTTGGCATCCAGGTGGTTCTGCGCCCGGTACTCCGCCAGGGCCTCGTCGTAGATCCCGTTGAGGCGGTGCCCGGAATAGACATGTTCTGAGCCGTCCGTGAACGTGATGCTGATGAGCGACTTTTCCGGGAAGTGCCGGTTCATGCGGATGAACCCCTCGGCGTCTTGCTTGAGATTGATCATGTGGTTCCCACTTTCGTGATCGAGTTGCTCCAGTCTCCCGCCTTCGCTGTGACTAAACCAACCGGCCACGGCCAGCCGGCTTCCTCCATCGGTTCAGGCCACCCTGCTCGATCGGGATGGGGGCGTACCCCTATTCGGGGGCATACGCGTCCACCGCCTGCTGCAGCACGGGGCTGAAGCGGTCCCAGGAATCGGCCGGCGTGGCCACAACCAGGACGCTGCTTCCCCGGGTTCCTGCAACGAGGCAGGCTATTTCACGGTATTTGTGGGCACCGATCCGCGTTACATAGGTGTCTTCCACGCAGGAACCGGTGCCTCCCCGGAACTCCATTCCGGCGCGGTACTGCAGCCGTCTCGCGGATGCGGCGTTCTCGCCTCTGAGATGGGCCAGCCGGAATTCGGGCCAATTGGCCAGCGACTCGTCGCCCTGTTGCGGCGTGGCATTGAGATAGATCTGGAGGTCCCCGTCGGGGGCGGTGACGGTCGCGGACACGCTGCCGGGGTCGCCCGGCACGGGAGCGGCATCAGGTGGGATGGCCAGCACGGCTGTCGTGTCCGGAAGCGCCAGCGGCTGCCATCCTGCCGGGGCCGGTCCGGGACGGAACCACGCGAACGGGGTGGGGCCGGAGGCAGGCGCCGCCGTCTGGTTCCCGGCCGGAGTGCCGCACGCGCCGAGGGCCAAGGCCGCTAGCGCCGCCGGCACCCCGAACAGGAGCCCCCTGCCGGGGCCCGGCCCAAGCGCCCCGTGGCTGCTACTTGTTGCCGTCACCGTCGTCCGGTCCTCCGTTGTTGTCGGCATCATGATCGTTTCCGGCAGGCACCCGGGCGGGCGGCGGAACCATGGGCCGCGGCGCCGGTGGAGCGACGCGCCGCGGGGCGGGCGCCGGCGGCCGGATCATGGGCGCCGGGGCGGGC
>NZ_JBFTZW010000052.1:0-22959 GCF_056406555.1 Arthrobacter sp. P1_B4 | reverse complement strand
CCCTTGAGTCAGTCCCGCTTTGCGCGCCCATTGATAGCACGTCATCTGATTGAATCCGAGCTCCGCCGCGGCCGCGCTCACACTCCCCAGCCGGTCCACCACCGACAAGAACTGGTCCTTCTGCTCCGGCGTGTACTTCCGCCGCCGGGCTGTTTCCTCCGTTAAAAACGACACGGTCGTTGCAACTCCCAAAGTGTTGGGTGTTGCAACGACCGTTAGAACCCGCCAAGGTGACCGGACGCCGTCGTTCGTTCAGCGCGGTGCTATCAGCGCCGTTGTACCGGCGCCGTTGTAACTGCGGTTGAGTCAGCCGCAGTCGGCCGGAGTCAGTTGTGCTCGATCGTGCTCGGCTGCCACGCGCCCGTCACCAGGTACGTGACCTTCTGGGCCACGGAGACGCCGTGATCCGCGAAGCGCTCGAAGTAGCGGCTGGCCAGGGCAACGTCCACCGTGGTGGCCGGCGACTCCTGCCAGTCGCTGCGGGCGATCGCCTGGAAAACGCTCAGGTGAAGGTCGTTGACGGCGCCATTGGCCTTCATGATCTCCCGGGCCACGCCGAGGTCGCGGGTTGCCAGCAGCTCCGTGAGCTTCTGGGCGATCAGCAGGTCCTGTTCCGCGAAAGCCTTGAAGGTCTCCCGCAGCTGGTCCGGGACCACTGACGCCGGATAGCGCAGACGCGCCAGCTGGGCCAGGTGCCGGGCGAGGTCGCCCATGCGTTCGAGCGAGGCGCTCATCCGGAGCGAACCAACCAGCATGCGCAGATCGCTCGCCACCGGGCCCTGGAGGGCGAGGATGTCGATGGCCCGCTCGTCGAGGCTGTTCTGCAGGAAGTCGATGCGGGCATCGGCGGCAATCACGTCCTCGGCGAGGTCGATATCGGCGCCCTGGAAAGCTGTCGTGGCCTTATCGATGGCCTCTGTGACCAGCGCTGAGATCTCGACGAGCTGTTCCCTTACCTGGGCGAGCTCCTCCTGAAAAACCTTACGCACGTGTGCGTCCTTTCCTCGGAAATATTGCCTGCAATCGAAGTGGCGGGCCTATTTCGGTTCACCTACCGGCGCTCCAACTGTCAACTCTTTCAGGGTCCGGTGAACTGTTACGCCCCAATAGGTGAACGTTAGCTGAACCGCTGCCCGAATCGCAGGAGATTTCGGTTTCGGTCACGTGGCAGAGCATAAGCTGGAGCCGTGGATCCAATGCTCATCGGCGTGATCGCCGGCCTGATCGGCCTCTCGTTTGGCATGTTCGGCGTACTCGCGTTCCGGGTCAGTGAGCAGCAGCGGCATATTGTCGATGTCGACGTCGATGACCCCTCGCTGCCCGAGGGGGCCGCGGAAGTGCTCGCCGTCCTCGGCCGCGCGTTCGTGGTGGTGGATGCGATCGACGGCGTGGTCCGCGCCAGCCCGGCCGCCTACGCCTACGGCCTGGTCCGCGGGCACACGGTGGTCCACCAGCAGCTGCTGGAACTGACGGCCAAGGTGCGGCGGGACGGCGTCATCCTCGAACAGCAGCTGGAACTGCCGCGCGGCCCGCTCGGCCAGGGCACGATCGTTGTCCAGGTCCGGGCCGCCGTCATCACGGAGGAATATGTCCTCCTGCTGGCCGATGACCGGACTGAATTCACCCGCACCGAGGAAGTCCGCAACGACTTCGTCGCGAACGTCTCCCACGAACTGAAGACACCGGTCGGGGCGATCTCCCTCCTGGCCGAGGCACTCGAGTCGTCCGCTGACGACCCCGAGGCGGTGAAGCGGTTCGCCAAGCGCATGCACAAGGAATCGACACGGCTTGCGGCGCTTGTCCAGGACATCATTGAACTCTCCCGGCTCCAGGGCGCCAACGTCGCGCAGCAGGGCCGCCCGGTGGACATCAACCTTGTGGTCAGCGAGGCCGTGGACCGCTCCGTGCTGCCGGCCGAGAGCAAGAACATCCAGCTGGTGGTCGGCGGGCACGCCGATGCCCTGGTCTACGGCGACCAGGACCTTCTCGTGACCGCCCTGCGCAACCTGATCGATAACGCCATCCGCTACTCGCCGGAGAACACCAAGGTGGGCGTGGGCATCCGGGCCAAGGACGGTCTCGTGGCGGTCTCGGTGACGGACCAGGGCGATGGGCTCAGCGCCGAGGACCAGGAGCGCGTCTTTGAGCGCTTCTACCGCGTGGATGCTGCCCGCTCGCGGCAGACCGGCGGCACCGGGCTTGGCCTGAGCATCGTCAAGCACGTCATTTCCAACCACGGCGGCGAGGTGACCCTGTGGTCCCGGCTCGGCCAGGGTTCCACGTTCACCATTCGACTTCCCGAGATAGAAGGGCAGGACGACGGCGACGTCCCCGAGGCGGGCAAGCCCGCTGCCCAAACTTCCAGTCGGGACCCCAGACCGCAACGACGTGACGCCGCAGGCGTCCATGAGCAAGGAGCTACCGCTTGAGCAGGATTCTGATTGTCGAGGACGAGGAGTCCTTCAGCGACCCCCTGTCCTACCTGTTGGGTAAAGAAGGCTTCGAAGTGGAGGTGGTGGACAACGGACTGGACGCCATCACCGAATTCGACCGCAACGGCGCCGACCTCGTGCTCCTGGACCTGCAGCTGCCTGGCCAGTCCGGCACCGAGGTCTGCCGCCAACTCCGGCAACGCTCCGGGGTGCCCGTGATCATGTTGACGGCCAAGGACTCGGAAATCGACAAGGTGGTGGGGCTCGAGCTGGGTGCCGACGACTATGTCACCAAGCCCTACTCCTCGCGGGAACTCGTGGCCCGGGTCCGGGCCGTCCTGCGGCGCCAGAGCGAGCCGGAGGAGCTTGTCTCCACCACGGTGCAGGCCGGTCCTGTTCGGATGGACATTGAACGCCACGTGGTCAGCGTCGGGGGCGAGCAGGTCGCCTTGCCGCTCAAGGAGTTCGAGCTGCTGGAGATGCTGCTGCGGAACTCCGGCCGGGTCCTGACCCGCGGGCAGCTGATCGACAGGGTCTGGGGCTCCGACTACGTCGGGGACACCAAGACCCTCGACGTCCACGTCAAGCGGCTGCGCAGCAAGATCGAGCCGGATGCGTCCGCGCCGCGGTACCTGATCACGGTCCGGGGGCTGGGCTACAAGTTCGAGCCCTAAAGGTCGGAAGAGGCAGCCCGGCGGCCGCTGCTGCCGGGCCGCTGCAGCCCTACTGCCCTGCTGCCGGGCCGCTGGAAGTCCGGCGCAGTTGTACATCAGGGGACACACAAAAGGAGGGGCACCTGCAGGTGCCCCTCCTTTTGCAATAGGTCCAGCCGTTGAAGCTAGTGGCCGGCCGTGCTGCTCGGCGTCGGTGTGGCCGTCTCGGTCGGCGTAGCCGTCTCCGTCGACGTGGCCGTGCCGGACCCGGTGGGCGGCGGCGTCGGCAGGTACGACTTGTAGTCGACGATCGTGCCGTCCATGACCGGAACCGTGAACTTGGCTTCCTTGTTGGTGCCGTTCTCGGAGACGGTGACCTCGAGGACGGCGCCTGGCTTGGCGCCGGCCGGGGTCAGGATCGCGGCGTCGGTGGAGTCGTTGAGCATGGTGTAGGAGTTCTTCTTGACCGGAACCTGGGTCTGCGAGCCCTCCGCACCCTTGATGGTCAGCACCACGTCGTTGGAGGAGGTGTTGTACACGGCGCCGATCACACGGCCCGGCTTGTCCTCGCCATCGGAGACGATGATGAAGTTGCGCAGCTGCAGCGCACCGAGATCCGTCCGGGTTCCGTCCGAGGCCGCGTACTGCTCCGTGGTCTGCTGGGCGTTGATGTAGCCGCAGCCGGTCAGGGACAACAGGCCGATGCCAAGTGCAGCCGTTGCCATTGCCAGCTTGCCGCGCTGGCCCCGGTTCATCGCAGTGAAACGCACGTCACGCACTCCTTGAGAGTCTTGAAACATTATTCAGCCATAGCCTAGCCGCAATCGGCCGCAAACAAGGATTCGGCGACTACACACAAGCGCGGCCACGTGTGCTCCTCCGGCGACGGGTCCCGGCTCGGCGGGGGACGGAAACCTCTTGGCAGTTAGGGCCGCAGGCACTATTATCCGCATTCGTCAAGGGGTTTGAGGGGGCGGATTGCGGCCATTTTCCCCGGATTCATGCGGTTCCAGGCACCTTTTGATGCCAGTTGTATGCCTTAATCGTGATAAACTGGTCTGCGGGAAAGGGGAATGTCCACATGGTTTTTGAGGTCGGCGAGACAGTAGTTTACCCTCACCACGGTGCAGCCAAAATTGAAGAAATCAAGATGCGCACCGTCAAGGGCGAAGAGAAGATGTATCTCAAGCTCAAGGTGGCTCAGGGTGATCTGACCATTGAAGTTCCAGCAGAAAACGTTGACCTGGTAGGGGTTCGGGACGTAGTGGGCAAGGAAGGCTTGGAGCACGTGTTCGACGTGCTGCGGGCCGAGTTCACTGAAGAACCCACCAACTGGTCGCGTCGCTACAAGGCAAACCTGGAAAAGCTTGCTTCCGGTGACGTCATCAAGGTAGCCGAGGTCGTCCGTGACCTCTGGCGCCGTGATCACGACCGGGGTCTCTCCGCGGGAGAGAAGCGCATGCTGGCCAAGGCCCGTCAGATCCTGATTTCGGAACTGGCACTGGCTGAGAAGACCGATGAAGAGAAGGCTGCAAGCGTTCTCGACGAGGTCCTGGCTTCCTAGCACAGGGCCGGCCCAACAGGGCCGGCGCAGATTAAGAATCGAACCCCGGTGGCGTCAGCCGCCGGGGCTTCTTTTTGCCCTTTTCAGCGGCCGCCCCCTCCGTTGCGCTATCAGTTGAGGTCCCTTTGAGCGCTCCAGGGCAGCCACAACCAGGGCAACGGGATGGTCCGAGGCGCGGGGACGTAGTCTTGTGCCCATGGATACTGCACCGACGAATACGTCACAGGCGAATACGTCACAGCCCGGTCCCGCCACGGCGGTCATAGTTGTAGCCGCCGGCTCCGGCCAGCGCCTGGGCTACGGCATGCCGAAAGCAAAGGTGCCTCTCGGCGGGGACACCATCCTCACCCACGCCCTTCGCGGTGTGGCGGCTGCCGGGATCGCACAGCAGATCTGCATTGCGCTCCCCCCGGGTGACACTGAGTTGCGGGCGCTGTGCGAGGCCTTCACGCAGGAGCTTGCGGCCGGGCAAGCCGGAGCAGCGTCGGGCAACGGCGTCCGGGTTCCCGTCGTGACGGTCGTCGACGGCGGTCCGGACCGCGCCGATTCAGTCCGCGCCGCGATGGCGGCCCTCCTGCCCGATATCGAATCGGTGCTGGTCCACGACGCCGCCCGGGCGCTGACGCCTGAAGCCGTCTTTCACCGCGTGGCAGCGGCGCTCGGCGCCGGTGCCTCGGCCGTCATCCCGGTGATACCGGTCGTCGACACCGTCAAGACCGTGGAACCGACCACCGGCGACGGCGCCGCGGTGGCCCCCGAGCTGGTCACCGGGACGGCGCCCCGGGAGTCGCTCCGCGCCGTGCAGACACCGCAGGGATTCGCGCTGAGCACCCTCAAGCGCGCCCACGAGGCTGCCTCCGGGTTCGACGCCGGCCAGGCCGCCCTCGTCACGGACGACGCGATGCTTGTGGAGCTCATCGGGGTCCCGGTCCACGCTGTACGCGGCGCCAGCCAGTCCCTGAAGATCACCACGCCCCTGGACCTGATCCTGGCCGAAGGCCTTCTTGAAGGACCCCTGGGCTTGCGCTGGGTGGAGGGATGAGCATGTCCGCCAACCCGCCAGTCGTTCCCCCGGTCATTCCCCGGACCGGGATCGGCATCGATGTCCATGCCTTCGCCGCCGAGGAGGAGCCGCAGCCGCTGTGGCTCGGCGGCCTCTTCTGGGAGGGGGAGCGGGGTCTGTCCGGCCACTCAGACGGCGACCCCGTGGCCCATGCCGCCGCCGACGCGCTCTTCTCGGCCTGCGGGATCGGGGATCTGGGCACGCACTTCGGTACGGACCGTCCCGAATATGCCGGAGCATCCGGCGTGACCCTGCTGGCCGAGGCCGCCAGGATTGTTCGCGCCCACGGATTCGAAATCGGCAACATCGCCGTTCAGTTCGTGGCGAACCGGCCAAAGTTCGGCCCGCGGCGGGAGGAATCCCAGCAGGTCCTCAGCGCTGCTGCCGCGGCGCCGGTGAGCGTCACGGCCACCACGAGCGACGGGCTCGGGTTCACCGGCCGCGGCGAGGGGATCTCAGCCGTGGCTACAGCGCTCGTGTATCCGGCAGGCTAATCACCGCAGGTTAAGCACGGCAGGCTAATCACCGCAGGTTAAGCACAGCCGGCCCCGGTCCCCTACGCTTGAGGGAAGACCCAAGCGAGACACCCGTTCCGAACTGCCAGGAGACCTGCCGTGAAGAAGCTGCTGACCGCCGTCGTACTCGTGGCAGGGACCATGCTGAGCGGCTGTGCCGCCTCCACGACAACGCCCCAAACGCCTAGCGCCACTCCGAAGCTCAGCGTCGAGGAAAGCTGTAAGTTCCTCAACACCGACACCTTCGTGCCCTCCGGGAGCGCGAAGGAGCAGGCAGGGCAGATTGGCCAGCACTACCAGGAGGTTGCGGACAAAGTAGCGCCGGAGGTGGGCGCCCCGATCCAGCAGATGGCCGAGATCATGAAGCAGGTTGCGGCGAGCCCTACGGGAACCAAGACGGATCAACAGACGGCCCAGCTCACGGAGCAGATCAACAAGATCGGCCAATACTGCAAGTAGGCCACTGCACCGGCCGTCTCCGGCGGCTGGCCTGCCGGCCTGTGCCGTGCCGGCCTGCGCCGTGCCGGCAAAGCCGCGGGTCAGGCCCCGGAGCGCCATCGGCTAATCTGGAGCGGTGACCCTGCGCTTTTACGACACTGCATCCGCCGAAGTCCGCGACTTCGTCCCCCTGGTACCTGGCAAGGTGAGCCTGTACTACTGCGGAGCCACCGTCCAGGGCATGCCACACGTCGGCCACATCCGCTCGGCCATTGCGTTCGACCAGCTGACCCGCTGGTTGCAGTACCGCGGTTTCCGGGTGACGGCAGTCCGCAACGTCACCGACATCGACGACAAGATCCTTGCCAAGTCGGCCGCCTCGTTCGGCGCCGACTTTGAAGACGAGCCAGGAGCCCTCCGCAACGAGGAATGGTGGGCCCTGGCCTACCGCTACGAGCAGGAATTCCTCAAGGCCTATGACACCCTGGGCGTCTCCCGCCCCACCTATGAGCCCCGCGCCACCGGCCACATCCCGGAAATGCACACCCTCATCCAGCAGCTGATCGACCGAGGCCACGCCTACCCGGCACTGGACGACTCCGGCGACGTCTACTTCGACGTGCGTTCCTGGTCCAAATACGGTTCGCTGACGCGGCAGAAACTCGACGATATGCAGGGCGCCCCGGACGCGGACCCCCGCGGCAAGAAGGACCCCCGCGACTTCGCGCTGTGGAAGGGCTACAAGGACGGGGAGCCGAGGACGGCGAGCTGGTCTTCGCCGTGGGGCGCCGGCCGCCCGGGCTGGCACCTCGAATGCTCCGCGATGGTCACCAAATACCTCGGCACCGAGTTCGACATCCACGGCGGCGGCCTGGACCTGCGCTTCCCGCACCACGAAAACGAAATGGCGCAGTCACAGGCGGCAGGCCACGGCTTCGCCAACTTTTGGATGCACAACGGGATGGTCACCTACGCCGGCGAGAAAATGTCCAAGTCCATCGGCAACACCGTCAGCCCGACGGAAATGCTCGAGATCGCTCCGCCGCGCGTTGTCCGGTACTACCTCGGGCAGGCGCAGTACCGCTCGGTCCTGGACTACCAGCCGACGTCCCTGCAGGAAGCCGCTGCCGCCGTCGAGCGGATCGACGGCTTCCTCAGCCGCGCAAGCCGGGTCCTGCCCGACCCGGGACCGGATGCATCCGCTGGTTCTGTCCCGGAAGCTTTTGGGGTGGCCATGGACGATGACCTCAACGTTCCGCAGGCACTGGCAGTGCTCCACGAGACCGTCCGTGCCGGCAACACGGCTCTCACCGACGGCGACCTCGACGCCGCGGGTCTGGCGCTGGCCAGCGTCACCGCCGTGCTGGACGTCCTCGGCCTCAACGCCACCGCAACGCCGGCGGCCGACGACCAAGCCAACACCGCCCTTGGCGTCCTGGTCGAGGCTCAGCTGGAGGCGCGCGCCCACGCCCGGGCCGCCAAGGACTGGGCAGCGTCCGACGCCATCCGGGACACGCTGGCCGCAGCCGGCGTCGTCGTCGAGGACGGCCCGGACGGGGCGAGCTGGAGCCTGAAGCGCGGCTAAACCCCGTTGCCGGCGGCCGGTGAAGTGGGCCGCCGTCGTCCCTTCCGGGCCACCCCGAAATCGTGGATTTTACTCGAGTCAGTAGACTGGAGGTCAGACTTGTCAACGAATCGCGTATTTAAAGGGTGAAACTCATGGCCAACAACGGTCGCCGCTCGGTCAAATTGAAGAAGGGCCCCTCCGTCGGAACCGGCGGTCACGGCCGCAAGGCTCTGGAGGGCAAGGGCCCCACGCCGAAGGCGGAGGACCGCCCCTACCACAAGGCGTTCAAGAACAAGCAGCTCGCCGAACGCTCCGAGGCCAAGCGCGCCAGCGGAAGCCGCACTACCAGCGCCGCAGCCCGCACCGGCCGCTCCGGTCCCAAGGGTCGCGCCACCGAAGAGGTCGTCACCGGGCGCAACTCGGTGGTCGAAGCCCTGCGCGCCGGTATCCCGGCCAAGGCCCTGCATGTCGCAGTCCGCATCGAAATGGACGACCGCGTCAAGGAATCCCTGAAGCTGGCCGCCGAACGCGGCATCCCGCTGATGGAAACCGGCAAGCCCGAGCTCGACCGGATGACCGACGACGCCATCCACCAGGGCCTCGTGCTGCAGATCCCGCCGTATGAATACCAGGACGCGTACGAGCTCGCCGAAGAAACCCTCGAGGCCTGGAAGAAGGGCCACGTAGCCAACGCCCCGCTCTTCGTCGCGCTCGACGGCATCACCGATCCCCGAAACCTCGGCGCGATCATCCGCTCCGTCTCGGCTTTCAGCGGCCACGGCGTCGTAGTCCCGGAGCGCCGCTCCGTGGGCGTCACCGCCTCGGCCTGGAAGACCAGCGCCGGTGCAGCCGTCCGCGTCCCCGTCGCCCGCGCGGCCAACCTGAACAACACGCTCAAGGCGTTCAAGAACATGGGGATCTACGTCCTGGGTCTCGACGGCGACGGCGACGTCTCGCTGCCCGAGCTCACCCTGGCCACCGAACCGGTATGCATCGTCGTCGGGTCCGAGGGCAAGGGCCTGAGCCGCCTGGTCCGTGAAAACTGCGACCAGATCGTCTCCATCCCGATCGACTCCGCCATGGAATCCCTCAACGCCTCCATGGCCGTCGGCATCTCCCTCTACGAAATCTCCCGCCAGCGCACCGCAAAGTAGTCCTCGAGCGGCCGCAGGCGGCCTTACTCGGTTCTGGTCGGCGATGCGCTCCTTAGCAAAACTCCGGTCCCGTCTCCGACGCTCCCTCACCTTTGGTCGTAAAACGTCAAACGCTCCCTCACCTTTCGCGGTAAACGGCTAAGCGCTCCCTCACTTCTTGTGGGGGAGCGCTTCGGTTAAACGTGCGAAACGTGGTGGAGCGTTTCCGTTTAACGTGCCAAAAGTGAGGGAGGGTCTTTGGCTGAACCAGCCCGGCGGTTGGTGACCGCGGGACGTAACCATTGCGAACTTGGCCGATAGTGACTTAGAACTTGTGGCGGTTGGCCAGGACCGGGAGTTTGGTGCGGGCTTCCTGGACCGCGGCGGTGTCGAGGTCGGCGAAGAGAAGGCCGGGTGCGCCGTCGAGCTCTTCGAGGACGTCGCCCATGGGGGAGATCACCACGGAGTGCCCGACGCCGGTGGGGGCGGAACCCTTGACCGGGTGACCCACGCTGGCGGGGTCGCCCTGGCCGCAGGCGAGAATCAGGGTGGTGGAGTCCAGGGCGCGGGCGCGGGCCAGGAGCTTCCACTGCTCGGCCTTGCCGGGGCCTGAACCCCAGGAGGCGCACACAATGTTGACGTCGGCGCCGAGGTCCGCGTTTTCGGTGAACAGGTCCGGGAAACGGACGTCGTAGCACGTGGCGAGGCCGAACGTCACGCCGTCGAGCTCGAAGGTGACGGGGGCCGTGCCGGCGTCAACCGTGTCCGACTCGGCGAAACCGAAAGCATCGAACAGGTGGATCTTGTCGTAGCTGGCCTCGAGGCCGCGGCCGGTGACCAGCAGGGTGTTGCGCACCTTGGCGCCGTTGCCGGCGGTGCCGGGAGTGAACATGCCGGCGACGATCACCAGGCCGAGCTCTGCGGCGAGGTCACGGACGCGGGATGCCCACGGGCCGTCCAGCGGCTCTGCGATATCCAGGAGCGAATTGCCGAAGGCCCGCATGGTGGCTTCCGGGAATACCACGAGGTCCGCGCCGCCGGCCTTGGCCTGGCGCGCGTAGGCGTCCACGAGGTCCAGGTTTGCGGCCACGTCACGGCCGGTAATGATTTGGGCTAGTGCAACGCGCACAATTACCTCCAACTCGGCGCTCCATTACAGTATGCAGTGCGGCTGTCCGTACACTGCAAAACGTCATGAAAACGAAAACGGGGGCCATTTGTCTGGCCCGGCTAAGCTTTAAGCAATGGTTATGTCTTACATAGATACCGCTTCCACCGTAGACGCTTCGCGGGCGTTTCCGCTGGGGATCAGCGTTCCACATACCGGGTCGCCGGCAGTGGACGATCCCCGGGGCGCGTTCGCCAACGTGGCCGTCTACGCGCCCGGCGTAACCACGCTGGAGATCGAATATCAGGCGCCCGGGGGAACCTGGCAGGTGAAGACCCTGCCCAACGTCACCGACGGCGTCCACCACGGAATTGTTGAGGGCATTCCCGCCGGCTCGCGCTATGGCTTCCGGTCCTCCCCGGAACACGAGGCCCTCCCGCTGTCCATGCCCGCCACGGATTTCGATGCCGCCGGCGAGCAGCCGCTGCTGATGGACCCCTACGGCCGGGCCGTCGACGAACGCGATGAGCTGATCACCAGCGTCCGGGTCGCTAACGACTTTGACTGGGGTCTGGACCGCAGCCCGCGGGTCCCGTGGCGCAACACGATCGTTTACGAGGCCCACGTCCGGGGCCAGACGAAGCTGCACCCGGATATTCCGGAGGACCTGCAGGGGACGTACGCCGGGATGGCCCACCCGGCCATGATCGAGCACCTGATCTCGCTGGGCGTCACGGCCGTCCAGCTCCTGCCCGTGCATTTCCACGTGGACGAGCCGCACCTGCAGCAGCTCGGGCTGACGAACTACTGGGGCTACAACACGGCCGCGTTCTTCGCCCCGCATCCCGGCTACGCCACCGAGGCCGCCCAGGCCGCCGGCGCCCACGCGGTCCAGGACGAGTTCAAGGGCATGGTCAAGCTGCTGCATGCCGCCGGGCTCGAGGTCATCCTCGACGTCGTGTACAACCACACCGCCGAGGGCGGCACGGACGGTCCCACCCTGAGCTTCCGCGGCCTGGGCGAAATGCAGTACTACCGCAACGACGGCCACGGCAGGTACGTGGACACCACGGGCTGCGGCAACAGCCTGAACTTCGGCGAACCCCGCGTCGTGCAGCTGGTGCTGGATTCCCTGCGCTACTGGGTGAGCGAGTTCCACATCGACGGGTTCCGCTTCGACCTCGCCGTCACGCTGTGCCGCAACAGCGCCAACGAATTCGATCCGAGGCACCCCTTCCTCGTCGCAGTCGGAGCCGATCCGGTCCTGTCCGGCGTCAAGCTGATTTCCGAACCCTGGGACGTGGGCTACGGCGGCTGGCAGACCGGCCGGTTTCCCGCCGGGTGGGTGGACTGGAACGATCATTTCCGCGACGCCGTCCGCAGCTTCTGGCTCGCCGACCGCGCCGCGATCGACGGCGGTGGCAGCGGCGGCCCGGTGGCCCGCCTCGCGGACGCCCTCTCTGGTTCCGCCCGGTTGTTCGAGTCCTCGGGCCGGTCCCGGCTTGCCTCGCTGAACCTGATCACGGCCCACGATGGCTTCACCCTGGCCGACCTGACGGCCTACGACCGCAAGCACAACGAGGCCAACGGCGAGCAGAACCGGGACGGCCACGGCGATAACCGCAGCTACAACCACGGTTTCGAGGGCCCCACTGAAGACGGCGACATCCTCGCCCGGCGCGCCCAAAGCAGGCGGAACCTGATGGCCTGCCTGATGATTTCCCAGGGCGTACCCATGATCACCGCCGGGGACGAGATCTGCCGGACCCAGCAGGGGAACAACAACGCCTACTGCCAGGACAATGCACTGACCTGGATCGACTGGACCAGCACCACGGAATCCCATGCGATGCTGCGCACCACCAAGCGCGTCATCCGGCTGCGCAAGGAGTTTCTGGCCAGCCAGCCGCATGATTACCCGGCGCGTGACAACCAGTCCTACTTCCACTGGTTCGATGTGGACGGCCAGCCCATGTCCGCCGACACGTGGCATGACCCCGGCCACCGGGTGATCCAGCTCCTGCTCGGGTCCGACGACGGGCACGTCGACGGCCTCGTGGTGGTCAACGGCGGCGCCGACGACGTCAAGGTCACCTTGCCTCGGCTGAGCAATGAGGACGGCACCGGGCACCGGCTCTTCGAACTCCGCGTGACGACGTCCGAACTCCATGACCGGCGTCAGGGCGCCCGCGTCGCCTCCGGTGAGCGCGACCTCGTCCAGGCCAACACGATCAATATCTACCGCACCTAAATAATTCGAGATTAAGGACCCCATGAAGATTTACTCGGCAGAGACCTGGACCATCGAAGAACTCACGGCGCAAATCGGCGACGCCGGCCGGCGCGCCCTGGTGGTCCCCGCCGCCGACACCAAGCAGGCGGTCCTGGACACGTTCGGCGAGCTCCTGGATGTCCCGGAGGACTACGGCACGGACCTGGATGCCCTGCACGATTCGCTGCACGACGTCGCGGATGCCGTGACGGACGACGGCGAGGCCCCCGTCACGTTCATCTGGCAGGTGCCTGCCGCGCTCCGCGCGGACCGCTCCTTCGGCGTCATCTGCGAAACGCTGCAGGACGCCGAAGGCTACGCCGGCAAGAGCCTGGACGTCATCGCCGTCTGCCTCTAAAGAGAGCCAGCACGCCACGCGGTGACGGTCAGGCCGCGGTGACGGTCAGGCGTTGACGATCAGGCCCAGCTCCGCTTTTGAGGCCAGGGCACCGTTCTTGGGGAGCACACGCACGGTGTAGCCGAAGGACCCCGAACGGTCGATCACCAGCGTGCCGCTGAAGAGGTGCCGGCCCTTGCCGAGGTCTTCGGCGGCCTTGAGCTCCGCGACCGTGATGTCCGTCAGCTCGTCGGTGTCCTCGGCCCGGCCGTAGGCCACCTCAACATAGACGTCGTCCGGTGAAAGCTCACGCAGCGCCACGTACGCATTTACCTGCAACAGATCGCCGATCTGCGGGTCCTCGGAGACCCCCACCGAGTCGACGTGTTCGACCTGGATGTGCGGCCATGCGGCCCGGACCCGTGAGCTCCATGCCGCCAGGGCCTTGGCCTGGGCGTAGTTGTCCGCCACAGCGTGGCGCCCTGCGATCGCGGCGGGCCGGTACAGGACGTTGACGTAGTCCCGGAGCATCCGTTCCGCGGAAACCGCCGGGCCCAGGTGGGACATGGTGTGCTTGATCATCGAAACCCAGTGCGTAGGAACGGCCTGCGGGCCGGGCTGGGACGGTCCGGCAGCGCCCGCGGCGTCGGACACGGTCAGCCCGTAGAACCGCGGCGCAACCTGCGTTTCGAGCAGCTCGTACAGTGCCGCCGCCTCGATGTCGTCGCGTTCCTCCGGGGAGGCGTCGTTGTTGGCCGTCGGAATCGCCCAGCCGTTCTCGCCGTCGTACATCTCATCCCACCAGCCGTCCATGACTGAGAGGTTCAGCGAACCGTTCAGGGCAGCCTTCATGCCGGAGGTACCGCAGGCCTCCAGGGGGCGCAGCGGGTTGTTCAGCCACACATCGCAGCCGGGGAACAGGGTCCGGGCCATGGCGATGTCGTAGTTGGGCAGGAACGCGATCCGGTGCCGCACGGCGGGGTCGTCGGTGAACCGGACGAGGTCCTGGATCATCTTCTTGCCGGCGTCGTCCGCCGGGTGGGACTTCCCGGCGATGACCAGCTGGATGGGGTGCGTCTTGTGCAGCAGCAGCGCCTTGAGCCGGTCCGGGTCGCGCAGCATCAGGGTCAGCCGCTTGTAGGTCGGCACGCGGCGGGCAAAGCCGATGGTCAGGACGTCCGGATCCAGGACGGAGTCCGTCCACGCCAGCTCGGCGTCGGCCGCGCCGCGCTTCTTCCACGCGGCCCGGAGCCGGCGCCGGACATCCTCCACCAGGGACACCCGCATCTCCCGCCGCAACGCCCAGAGGTCCTCGTCGGTGACGTTGTAGGCCAGGTCCCACCGGCCCTGCGCCTCCGCCTCGGCACCGAACTGGTCCCGCGCCAGCGCGGCTATGCGGGGGTCCACCCAGGTGGGGACGTGCACGCCGTTGGTGACGGAGGTGATGGGGATTTCAGAGTGGTCGAAGCCCGGCCACAGGGCGGAGAACATCCCGCGCGAGACCACGCCGTGCAGTTTGGCCACACCGTTGGCCCGCTGGGCCAGCCGCAGCCCCATCACGGCCATGTTGAACACGAACGGGTTGCCGTCGGCGAAGTCCTCGCGGCCCAGGTCCAGGATCTTGGCCACCGGGACGTCCGGGGCGAGGCCGGCTTCGAAGAAGTGCTGAATCTGGGAGATTTCGAAGCGGTCGATCCCCGCCGGCACCGGCGTGTGGGTGGTGAACACCGTGGACGCGCGCCCGGCGGCCAGAGCCTCCTCCCAGCTCAGCGGCGCCGCGCCGGACATCAATTCCTGGATCCGCTCGACGCCGAGGAACCCGGCGTGGCCCTCGTTGGTGTGGAAGACCTCCGGCGCGGGGACGCCCGTGAGCCGCTGGAACTCCCGCAGCGCCTTGACCCCGCCCATGCCCAGCAGGAGCTCCTGCTGCAGCCGGTGGTCTCCGCCGCCGCCGTACAGGCGGTCGGTGATGCCGCGGGCGGCCTCGTCGTTGCCCGGAACGTTGGAATCCAGCAGCAGCAGCGGCACACGTCCGACGTCGGCCCGCCACACGTGCGCCAGCAGGCGCCGTCCCTGGGGAAGCGGCAGCGAGATCTGGACCGGTTTGCCGTTGCCGTCCGGGGAGGCCTCGCGCAGGAGCGTCAGGGGCAGCCCGTCGGGGTCGAGGACCGGGTACGTTTCCTGCTGCCAGGCGTCCCGGGAGAGCGACTGCTTAAAGTAGCCGGCCTGGTACAGGAGGCCGACGCCGATCAGCGGCACGCCAAGGTCCGAGGCCGCTTTCAGGTGGTCCCCGGCCAGGATGCCAAGGCCGCCCGAGTACTGGGGCAGGACCTCGGTGATGCCGAACTCCGGCGAGAAGTAGGCGATGCATGCCGGCGCGCCGTCGCCCAGGCTCTGGTACCAGCGCGGCTGTTCCAGGTACCGGTCGAGGTCATCGGCCGCGGCGTGGACGCGCCGCACCACGTCCTGGTCCGCGGCGAGGCGCTGCAGCTCTTCCCGGCTCACCAGGCCCAGGAAAGTCACGGGGTCGTGGGCGCTCTCCGCCCAGATCCCGGGGTTGAGCCCCTCGAAAAGCTCCCGGGTGGGCCGGTGCCAGGACCACCGGAGATTGGTGGCGAGCCGGGCCAGCGGCCGGATCGACTCCGGGAGTACGGTTCGGACGGTAAATCTGCGGATTGCCTTCACCTGCGAAACACTAACGGACAAGTCGGTGCCCCGGAACTGCTTTAAGATTCTTTCCCGTAAATGACGGATATCACTCCGACCAGAACCGGAAACCTCCGGAAAACGTTCGAGGCCTTAGCATTCTGGCCGTTTTGTAGATAACGTCGAGGCTGTGACGAATAACTCGCGAACCAGCGCCGTGTCCAAGCAAAAGCCCAAGGCCCTGATCACGGATGGCCTTCGATTTGGCCGCTTTCCGATCACCGCCGTGCAGCCTTCGGTGGAGGGCGGAAAGTTTCCCGCCAAAGCCGTCGAGGGCCAAACCATTGTCGTGGGAGCCACCGCGTTCCGGGAGGGACACGACCAGCTCGGGGTCAGCGCCGTCCTGCTCGACCCCCGCGGCAAAGAGCGGCAGCGGGTCCGCCTCGCCCCGCCGCCCGGCCCCCGCGGAATGGGCACGGACCGCTGGGAAGGCCTCCTGACCCCGCCCGCCACTGGCAACTGGTCCTTCGTCATCGAGGCCTGGCACGACCGCTACGGCACCTGGCACCACAACGCCGAAGTCAAGGTGGAGGCCGGCATCGACGTCGAGCTCATGCTGTCCGAAGGTGCCGCCCTGCTGGCCGAAGCCTCCGAAGACGCCTCCCGCCCCTCCGGTGACCGCAGAACGCTGCGGATGGCCGTCGTCGTCCTCTCCGACACGTCCCGGACACCCGAGGAACGCCTCGCCGCCGGCTTCGGCGCCGACGTCGCCGCCGTCGTCGAACGCCAGCCCATCCGCGAACTTGTGACGGTTTCCGAGCCTTACCCGCTGCTGGTGGAGCGAAAGCTTGCCGGAGCCGGCGCCTGGTACGAATTCTTCCCCCGCTCCGAAGGTGCCGTGCGCAACCACGACACGGGGGAATGGACCTCCGGCAACTTCCGCACCGCCGCGCAGCGCCTCGACGCCGTCGCCGCCATGGGCTTTGACATCATCTACATGCCGCCGATCCACCCGATCGGCGGCCAGCACCGCAAGGGGCCGAACAACACCCTGATCGCCGGACCGCACGATCCCGGTTCGCCATGGGCCATCGGATCCCACGAGGGCGGCCACGACGCCATCCACCCGGATCTGGGCACCTTCGAGGACTTCGACGCCTTCGTGGCGCGGGCCGGTGAGTTGGGACTCGAGGTGGCCCTGGACCTGGCCCTGCAGGCCGCGCCGGACCACCCGTGGGTGCAAAGCCACCCGGAATGGTTCACCACGCGCGTCGACGGCACTATTGCCTACGCGGAGAATCCGCCAAAGAAATACCAGGACATTTTCCCGCTGAATTTCGACAACGACCCCGCGGGGCTGTCCAATGAAATTCTAAGGATTGTGATGCTCTGGGTCAGCCACGGCGTCAAGGTGTTCCGGGTGGACAATCCGCACACCAAACCCGTGTGGTTCTGGGAATGGCTGATCGGCAAGGTCAATAAAAAGCACCCCGACGTCGTCTTCCTCGCCGAGGCGTTCACCCGCCCGGCCATGATGCACGCTCTTGGCCGGGCCGGCTTCCAGCAGTCCTACACCTACTTCACCTGGCGGAACACCAAGGAAGAACTGGAGACGTACTTCCAGGAGGTCAGCCACGAGTCGGCGGCCTACTTCCGGCCGAACTTCTTCGTCAACACCCCGGACATCCTCACCGAATACCTGCAGTTCGGCGGCCCGGCGGCCTTCAAGATCCGTGCGGCCTTGGCCGCGACGGCAAGCCCCATCTGGGGGGTGTACGCCGGCTTTGAGCTTTACGAACACGTGGCGCGTCCCGGCGCCGAGGAGTACATCGACAACGAGAAGTTTGAGTACAAGGCCCGCGACTGGGACGCGGCGGCAGAATCGGGGCGCACCCTGGCCCCGTATCTGACCCGGCTCAACGCGATCCGGCGCGCGCACCCGGCCCTGGGGGATCTGCAGAACCTGACGATGCACCAGAGCTCGGACAGCTCCACCGTGGTGTACTCCAAGCACAAGACCCTCGCGGACGGGACCAAGGACACCCTGATCATCGTCGTCAACGTGGACCCGCACGGCACCCGGGAGAGCACGGTGTCCCTGGACCTGCCGGCGCTGGAACTGGACCCGGAGAACTTCACGCACAACGGCCGTTTCACGGTTGATGACCTGCTGACCGGCGAGAGTTGGGAATGGGGGGAGTACAACTACGTCCGCCTGGACCCGCACCTCGAGCCCGTTCACATCCTTAGCATCCGGAGGTAGTGCCAGTGAGTTTTAGCCCGCAGAACCCGAGCCAGCACTTCAGCCCGAGGGGGAGCTTTGAATTGAATGCCCCGGGCCTCCAGCACGATCCCCTCTGGTACCGCAAGGCGGTCTTCTACGAGGTCCTCGTCCGGGGCTTCGCCGACGGCAACGGAGACGGCTCGGGCGACTTCCACGGCCTGATCGAGAAACTGGACTACCTGCAGTGGCTCGGGGTGGACTGCCTCTGGCTCCCGCCGTTCTTCCAGTCACCGCTGCGCGACGGCGGGTACGACATCTCGGACTACAACTCCGTGCTGGACGAGTTCGGCACCATCAGCGACTTCAAACGGCTCGTGGCCGAGGCCCATGCCCGGGGCGTCCGGGTCATCATCGACCTTCCGCTGAACCACACCTCCGACCAGCACCCGTGGTTCCAGGAGTCGCGGAAAGACCCCGACGGTCCGTTCGGCGACTTCTACGTCTGGAGCGACACAGACGAGAAGTACGAAGATGCCCGCATCATCTTCGTGGACACGGAGGAATCCAACTGGACCTTCGACCCCATCCGCCGGCAGTTCTTCTGGCACCGGTTCTTCAGCCACCAGCCCGACCTGAACTTCGAGAACCCCAAGGTCATTGACGCGCTCTTCGACGTCGTGCGGTTCTGGCTGGACCAGGGCATCGACGGCTTCCGGGCCGACGCCATCCCGTACCTGTTCGAGGAGGAGGGCACCAACTGCGAGAACCTGCCGCAGACCCACGAATTCCTCCGCCAGCTGCGCCGGATGGTCGATGAAAGCTACCCGGGCCGCGTGATCATTGCCGAGGCCAACCAGCCGCCCGCCGAAGTGGTGGAGTACTTCGGCACCGAAGAGGAACCGGAATGCCACATGGCGTTCCACTTCCCGATCATGCCGCGGCTGTACTACGCGCTGCGGGACCAGAAGGCAGCACCCATCATCGAGACGATGAAGGACACGCCGGACATTCCCGAAGGCGCCCAGTGGGGCACGTTCCTGCGCAACCACGACGAACTGACGCTGGAAATGGTCACTTCTGACGAACGCGCCGCGATGCTCGGCTGGTACGCGCCGGATCCACGCATGCGCGCCAACATCGGCATCCGGCGCCGGCTGGCCCCGCTGCTGGATAACTCCCGCTCCGAGATCGAGCTCATCAACGCCCTGCTGCTGTCCCTGCCCGGCAGCCCGTTCCTGTACTACGGGGACGAGATCGGCATGGGGGACAACATCTGGCTCGAGGACCGTGACGCGGTCCGCACCCCGATGCAATGGAACCCGGACCGGAACGCCGGGTTCTCCCACGCCGACCCCGGCAAGCTGTACCTGCCGGTGATCCAGTCGCTGGTCTACAACTACAGCATGGCGAACGTGGAGGCCGAGGCCGCCCATTCGGGGTCCCTGTTGCGCTGGACCAGGCAGATCCTGAGCGTCCGCAAGAACCACCCCGCCTTCGGACTCGGCGGGTTCAAGCACGTGGAGGCTGACCACGACGTCGTCCTGGCCTATCTGCGTGAACTCCCCGAAGGCAACGCTGCCGGCGCGGACGCCGAGACCATCCTGTGCGCCTTCAACCTCTCCCAGCACCCCGTGGCGACGACGCTGCGCGTGCCCGGCTTCGCCGGAAGGGGCCTCCGGGACGTCTTCGGCGGCCAGGCGTTCCCGGGCATCGGCGAGGACGGAACGCTGACTCTGACCCTGGGCAGCCACGATTTCTTCTGGTTGCGGATCCGTTCCGCCGCCTCCAACCCGGCATCCCCGTTCACGCAGGCGATGCCCGTCCTGTCCATCGAGGGTTGAGATGACGCGACCAGCCCTTCCCCCGGCCTTGAGCGGACTGCTTGGCGCCTGGCTGCCGCGCCAGCGATGGTTCCCTGTCAAGACCGCCGAGTTCACCTTCGAACCGGCGGGCGGCCTGCGCCTGGAGACCGGCGCCGGCGGGGCCACGTTCGAGGTGTTGCTGGTCGCGGTGTCCTACCCCACGCCCGGCGGCAGCCGCACCGACGTCGTCCAGGTGCCGCTCAGTTTCCGGCCAGAACCCCTGCCGGGGGCAGAACGCGCGCTGATCGGCGAACTTCCCGGAACGCGCGCTGATGCAGCCCACCAGTGGGTGTACGACGGCGTCCACGACGCGTCCTTCGTCGCCGCCTGGCTGGAGCTCATGCGGCACGGCGCAACGACGCCGTCGGGCAACGCCACCGGCCACCTGGTGGAGTCCGGCTACAGCCTTCCGTTCGCAACAGGCAAGGTCAAGGTACTCTCGGGCGAGCAATCGAACAGTTCGGTGATCGTCGACGACGAGGACGGCGGCACAGTCGCCATCGTGAAGTTCTTCCGGGTGCTGTCCGAAGGCCAGAATCCCGAGGTTGAAATCGGTGCGGCGCTGACTGCGGGGCACACCGCGGAGGTCCCGGCAACCCTTGGCTGGGTGGCCGGCGAGTGGGAGGTGCCGGCGCCCGCAGCAGGGGCGGAGCCGTCGGGAACCGCCCGTCCTGCCACTGTCCGTCCCGCCTCCGGCGAACTCGCTGTTGCGCACGAATTCCTCGCCGGCGGGCTCGATGCGTGGCGGCTCGCCGTGGACGCGGCCAGCCGGGGGATCGGGTTTGCTGCCGAAGCCCACGCGCTGGGCGCGGCGACAGCCACCGTGCACCGCAGGCTCGCCGAGGCCCTGGGCACAGCCGCCGAATCTGCGCCGGGGCAGGACATCGCGCCGGGAGTGGCCGAGCGCGTCCGTCAGTCCTGGGCCCAGGCCGGCCAGGCCGTCGGGCCTTACGAAGAAGCCCTGGACGGTCTCCTCGGCCGGCTCGAGGGCACCAGCGCCGGCCCGCTCCAGCGTATCCACGGCGACCTCCATCTCGGGCAGATCCTGCAGGTGCCCGGCAGCATGGTCCCGGGCGAGCCGGGGGCCCCACCGCGCTGGGCCATCCTTGACTTCGAGGGCGAGCCCCTGCGCCCCATCTCCGAGCGCAACTTCCCGGACGTCGCTCTTCGCGACGTTGTCGGCATGCTGCGGTCCTTCGACTACGCCGCCGGCGCCGCCGTCCGCGAAAACCCTGGAGCCGTGGTGCCCGGGACCTGGGTGGATGGCTGCGCTGAGGCGTTCCTGGCCGGCTACGCCGACGTCATTCCCGGCAGCATCGACCGCGACTCGCCGCTCTTTGTGGCGCTGTGGCTCGACAAAGCCCTCTACGAAGTCATCTACGAACTAAGGAACAGGCCGGACTGGCTCTCCATCCCGGTGAACGCATCGCGTCGTCTCCTCGGCAGTACAGGTTCCGGCGTCGCCGCCGAAGCCGCAGCGGAAGGTATAAAAATGACAGGATCAGCACGTATCGATCGGCCCGGCACACCACTGCCCGTGGATGGCGAGACCCTTGCGAGGGTCTCCAGCGGCGAACACCACGCGCCCCACTCGGTCCTCGGCGCCCATCTCGATGACCATGGCCATGTCACCATCCGGACGGTCAAGCATCTGGCGGAAGCGGTCTCGGTCGTGACGTCGGCAGGTTCGACGCCCATGACGCACGAATCGAGCGGCGTATGGGTGGCCGTGATGGAGCCGCTCGAGCGCGGCCATGTGCCGGATTACCGGCTCGAGGTGACCTACAAGGACCACGAGCCCCAGATCATGGACGACCCCTACCGTTACCTGCCCACCGTCGGCGAAGTAGACCTGCACCTGATCGGTGAGGGCCGGCACGAGCGTCTGTGGGATGTCCTCGGCGCGCATGTGCAGCACTACAAGTCCTCGCTTGGCGACGTCGACGGCGTGTCCTTCGCCGTCTGGGCCCCCAACGCTCAGGCAGTCCGCGTCAAGGGTGACTTCAACGGCTGGGACGGCCGCGAACACTCCATGCGTTCCCTCGGTTCCACCGGTGTGTGGGAAGTCTTCATTCCCGGGGTTGTAGCAGGGGCGTGCTACAAATTTGAACTCAGGACCCGGCACGGATACTGGGTGGAAAAAGCGGACCCGCTGGCCTTCGGCACCGAGGTCCCGCCGCTGACGGCATCCCGGGTGGTGGAGCCCTCTTACGTCTTCAAGGATGCTGAGTGGATGCAGGCCCGCGCCGCCCGCGATCCGCACAACTCGGCCATGAGCGTCTACGAGGTCCACCTCGGTTCCTGGAAGGTGGGGCTGGGCTACCGCGAACTGGCCAAGGAACTCGTGGAATACGTCAAATGGCTCGGCTTCACCCACGTGGAGTTCATGCCCGTGGCCGAGCACCCCTTCGGCGGCTCGTGGGGCTACCAGGTCACCTCGTACTTCGCGCCGACCTCGCGCTTCGGGCACCCGGACGAATTCCGCCACCTCGTTGACGAACTCCACCAAGCCGGCATCGGCGTCCTCCTCGACTGGGTCCCGGCGCACTTCCCCAAGGACGAGTGGGCCCTGGCCCGGTTCGACGGCGAAGCACTATACGAGCACGCCGATCCCAACCTGGGCGAACACCCGGACTGGGGAACACTGATCTTCGACTTCGGCCGCAGGGAGGTGCGCAACTTCCTGGTGGCCAACGCCCTGTACTGGCTCGATGAGTTCCACATCGACGGGCTCCGCGTGGACGCCGTCGCCTCCATGCTCTACCTCGACTACTCCCGCGAAGAGGGTCAGTGGCAGCCAAACCGCTTTGGCGGCCGCGAAAACCTGGAAGCGATCTCCTTCCTCCAGGAGGTCAACGCCACGGTCTACAAAACCCACCCCGGCGCGGTCATGATTGCCGAGGAATCCACCGCATTCCCGGGCGTCACGGCACCCACGAGCGGCGGCGGCCTGGGCTTCGGCCTCAAATGGAACATGGGCTGGATGCACGACTCGCTCAAATACATGGCCGAGGACCCGTACAACCGCCGGTGGCACCACGGCACCATCACGTTCTCGATGGTCTACGCCTTCACGGAAAACTTCCTGCTGCCCATCAGCCACGATGAAGTTGTGCACGGCAAGGGCTCCATGCTGCGCCTGCGC